>NZ_JAGHWR010000026.1:14254-99647 GCF_017746155.1 Xanthomonas sp. D-36-1 | reverse complement strand
TCCGCAAGCTGCTGGACCAGGGCCAGGCAGGCGACAACGCCGGTCTGCTGCTGCGCGGCACCAAGCGTGACGACGTCGAGCGCGGCCAGGTGCTGTGCAAGCCGGGTTCGATCAAGCCGCACACCGAGTTCGAAGCCGAAGTCTACGTGCTGTCCAAGGACGAGGGTGGCCGTCACACCCCGTTCTTCAAGGGCTACCGTCCGCAGTTCTACTTCCGCACCACCGACATCACTGGCGCTTGCCAGTTGCCGGAAGGCGTGGAAATGGTGATGCCGGGCGACAACGTGAAGATGGTCGTGACCCTGATCAACCCGGTCGCGATGGACGAAGGTCTGCGCTTCGCCATCCGTGAAGGCGGTCGTACCGTCGGCGCCGGCGTGGTTGCCAAGATCATCAAGTAAGAGAGCTGCAGGTCGACGGTCTAGGCCGTTGGTGCAGTGGAAAAGGGTCGGCGCAAGCCGGCCCTTTTTCGTTGTTGCCAGACAGTAGCGGTAAGGATGGGATGTGCGTCTAGCCGAGCATGGGCTTGCGCACCCAAATCACGTTCGATATAATGCGCGGCTCGGTGTCCCTGGGTAGGGCGCTGAGTTACAGCGAAAAGAACGGCAGGATGCCGCTCGTGTTCGCCAGACCGGGAAGGTCGCGTTGCATGGAGCACTCAACAACTCACGCGTTGTTGACGGTGCTCTTGTTGCGCATTATACTTTTCCGCCTGGGCAGGCCGGGTTACCGGGCTGCCTCAGTTTTTGGGCGGAGGAAATGCCCTCGCCAGCAGGACGCGCGGCGATTTCATTAACGTCAGGAATATCGGGGCAGGTATCCCAGAGGCCTTGCCCGTCGCTCTTTTAACGAAGGAAGCTTCCGTCATGTCGGAACAAAAGATCCGGATTCGGTTGAAGGCGTTCGATCATCGTTTGATCGACCGTTCGGCCAGCGAGATCGTCGAAACGGCTAAGCGGACCGGCGCGCAAGTGCGTGGCCCGATCCCGTTGCCGACCAAGATCGAACGTTACACCATCCTCGTGTCCCCGCACGCTGACAAAGATGCGCGTGACCAATACGAAACCCGCACACACAAGCGTGTGCTCGATATCGTCGACCCGAACGACAAGACCGTGGACGCGCTGATGAAGCTCGAACTCGCGGCTGGCGTCGACGTCCAGATCAAGCTGACCTGAGGACTACGACCATGACGAAGAAATATTCGTTGGGCTTCGTGGGCCGCAAGGCTGGTATGAGCCGCGTCTTCACTGAAGACGGTCGCTCGGTACCGGTCACGCTGATCGAAGCAACTCCGAACCGCATCGCGCAGATCAAGACCGTCGAAGTTGACGGCTACAGCGCCGTGCAGGTCACCGTTGGCGCCCGTCGTGCCGCGCTGGTCAACAAGCCGGCTGCTGGCCACTTCGCGAAGGCGAAGGTGGAAGCGGGTCGCGGCCTGTGGGAATTCCGTGTTGAAGATGCCCAGCTCGGCGATTTCGCCGTCGGTGGCGAAATCAAGGCGGACATTTTCGAGGTCGGCCAGAAGGTTGACGTCCAGGGCGTCACCAAGGGTAAGGGTTTCCAGGGCACCATCAAGCGCTACAACTTCCGTATGGGCGATGCAACCCACGGTAACTCGCTGTCGCATCGCGCGCCGGGTTCGCTGGGTCAGCGCCAGACCCCGGGCCGCGTTTTCCCGGGCAAGAAGATGTCGGGCCACATGGGCGCCGTGCAGCAAAGCACGCAGAACCTGGAAGTGGTCAAGGTCGACGTCGAGCGTGGTCTGATTGCTATCCGCGGCGCCGTGCCTGGCGCAGCTGGTGGCGACGTGATCGTCCGTCCGGCGAGCAAGGCATAAGGAGAGATGACGATGGAACTCGTTATCACGGGTAGCAACAGCAAGGTCTCGGTCTCCGATGCCGTGTTCGGTCGCGAATTCAGCGAAGATCTGGTTCACCAGGTCGTCGTCGCTTATCGCAACGCCGGTCGCGCCGGTACCAAGGCACAGAAGACGCGTTCGGAAGTTGCGGGCACGACCAAGAAGTCCAAGAAGCAGAAGGGCGGCGGTGCGCGTCATGGCGCGCTGACGGCTCCGATCTTCGTCGGCGGCGGCGTGACCTTCGCGGCCAAGCCGCGCAGCTTCGAGCAGAAGGTCAACCGCAAGATGTACCGTGCGGCCATCTGCGCGATTTTTTCCGAGCTGAACCGTCAGGGTCGTCTGATGATCGTCGACGCGTTCGACCTCGAAGCGACCAAGACCAAGGGCCTGATCGAAAAGCTCAAGGGCCTGGAAGTGGGCAAGCGCCCGCTGATCGTCACCGAAGAGGCTTCCGAGCACCTGTATCTGTCCGCTCGCAACCTGCCGTATGTGCAGGTGCGTGACGTGCAGGGCCTGGATCCGGTCGCTCTGGTCGGGGCCGATACGGTCGTGATCACCGCCGATGCGGTCAAGAAGGTCGAGGAGTGGCTGGCATGAGCAGCAACGAAAAAATCTTCAGCGTGCTGCGTGCTCCGCGAGTCTCCGAAAAGACCGCGCGCCTGCAGGAAATCTCCAACCAGTATGTCTTCGAAGTTTCGAACGACGCCACCAAGGCCGATGTAAAGGCCGCGGTTGAGCAGTTGTTCGACGTCAAGGTCAAGGCAGTCAACGTGGTCAACGTCAAGGGCAAGAGCAAGTCCTTCCGTAACCGTGCTGGCAACCGTGGCAATTGGCGCAAGGCGTACGTCCGCCTGGTCGATGGTCAGTCCATCGACGTAACGGCCAAGGCCTGAGGTCCATCCCATGCCATTGATGAAGTTCAAACCCACCTCTCCCGGCCGTCGTTCCGCCGTGCGCGTGGTCACTCCCGATCTGCACAAGGGCGCACCGCACGCGGCGCTGCTCGACTCGCAGAGCAAGTCCGGTGGTCGTAACCACCATGGCCGCATCACCGTGCGTCACGTCGGTGGTGGCCATAAGCAGCACTACCGCATCATCGACTTCAAGCGCAACAAGGAAGGCATTCCGGCGCGTGTGGAGCGGATCGAATACGATCCGAACCGTACCGCTCATATCGCCCTGCTGTGCTATGTCGACGGCGAGCGCCGCTACATCATCGCCCCGAAGGGCCTGAAGGCTGGCGACCAGGTCATTGCCGGTGCCAATGCACCGATCAAGACCGGCAACACGCTGCCGCTGCGTAACATCCCGGTCGGTACGACGGTTCACGGTATCGAGCTGAAGCCGGGTAAGGGCGCTCAGATCGCACGTGCTGCCGGTGCAGCCGTCCAGCTGGTCGCTCGCGAAGGCATCTATGCCACGCTGCGCCTGCGCTCGGGCGAAATGCGCAAGGTGCCGGTCGAGTGCCGCGCCACCATCGGCGAAGTCGGCAACGACGAGCACAACCTCGAGAAGTTGGGCAAGGCCGGCGCCAAGCGTTGGCGCGGTGTTCGCCCGACCGTTCGCGGTGCGGCCATGAACCCGGTCGATCACCCGCACGGTGGCGGTGAAGCGAAGGCTGGTCAGGGTAATCCGCATCCGGTCACCCCGTGGGGTGTTCCGACCAAGGGTTACAAGACGCGCAAGAACAAGCGCACCCAGCAGTTCATCGTCCGCGATCGTAGGGGCTAATCGACCATGGCACGTTCACTTAAGAAGGGCCCGTTCGTCGATCACCACCTTGCAAAGAAGGTGGAGTCCGCTGCGGGTAGCAAGAAGCCGATCAAGACCTGGTCGCGCCGTTCGATGATCCTGCCTGAAATGGTAGGCATCACCATCGCCGTGCATAACGGCAAGAACCACATTCCGGTGCTCGTCAACGAGAATATGGTCGGCCACAAGCTCGGCGAATTTGCCGTCACCCGGACCTTCAAGGGTCACGGTGGCGACAAGAAGTCGGGCAGGTAAGGAGAGATGACGATGGAAGCGAAAGCAATCCTGCGCACCGCGCGCATCTCCCCGCAGAAGGCCCGCCTGGTCGCTGACCAGGTGCGTGGTTTGTCCGCCGAGCGTGCGGTCAATCTGCTGAAGTTCTCGGACAAGAAGGCTGCACACCTGATCAAAAAGGTGGTGGAGTCGGCGATCGCCAATGCCGAAAACAATCAGGGCGCGGATGTCGACGAGCTGAAGGTCAAGACCATCATGGTTGATGAAGGTCCCTCCCTGAAGCGTTTCATGGCGCGGGCGAAAGGCCGCGGTACCCGCATCCTCAAGCGCACCAGCCACATCACTGTGGTTGTGGGCGCCGCCAAGTAAGCGGAAAGGAAAAGACCATGGGTCATAAAGTTCATCCGACTGGAATCCGCCTCGGCATCGCCAAGGACTGGAATTCCAAGTGGTACGCAAACAAGGCCGAGTTCGCCTCCTATCTGGCAGCCGACCTGAAAGTGCGTGAAATGCTGCGCAAGAAGCTCGCGCAGGCAGGTGTCAGCAAGATCTTGATCGAGCGCCCTGCCAAAACCGCCCGCGTGACCATTCACACCGCCCGTCCGGGTGTGGTGATCGGCAAGCGTGGCGAGGACATCGAAAAGCTGCGCAAGGAAGTGAGCGAGCTGATGGGCGTTCCGGCGCACATCAACGTCACCGAAGTGCGCAAGCCGGAGCTGGACGCGCAGCTGGTCGCCGAGTCGATCGCGCAGCAGCTTGAGCGTCGCATCATGTTCCGCCGTGCAATGAAGCGCTCGGTCGGTAACGCGATGCGCCTGGGTGCCTTGGGCATCAAGGTCAATGTGGCTGGCCGCCTCAACGGTGCAGAAATCGCCCGTTCGGAGTGGTACCGCGAAGGCCGCGTGCCGCTGCACACGCTACGTGCCGACATTGATTACGGTTTTGCCGAGGCGTCCACGACGTACGGCATCATCGGTATCAAGGTCTGGATCTATAAGGGCGAAGTCTTCGACTTCTCTCAGGTTGGCCAGGAAAAGCAGGACGACAGCCCGCGCAACGATCGTAACGATCGCGGCGACCGTGGTGACCGCCCGTCGCGCCCGGCTCGTGAAGCGAGGTAACGGCAATGTTGCAACCCAAGCGAACCAAATATCGCAAGATGCACAAGGGCCGTAACGACGGCCTGGCATGGAGCGGAAACGCCGTCAGCTTCGGCGAGTACGGCCTCAAGGCCACGGCGCACGGTCAGCTGACCGCACGCCAGATTGAAGCAGCACGCCGCACGATCAGCCGCCACGTCAAGAAGGGCGGCAAGATGTGGATCCGTGTGTTCCCCGACAAGCCGATCACCAAGAAGCCGATCGAAGTCCGCATGGGCTCCGGTAAGGGCAACGTGGAGTACTGGGTCGCGCAGATTCAGCCGGGCCGCATGATCTATGAAATCGAGGGAATCCCCGAAGAGACCGCACGCGAGGCGTTCCGCCTTGCCGCTGCCAAGCTCTCGGTGACCACCACTTTCGTGACCCGGACGGTGCGCTGATGGATATCAAACAACTCCGCGAGAAGTCGGCTGACGAATTGAAGGCCCACCTGACCGATCTGCGTAAGGAGCAGTTCTCGCTCCGTATGCAGCAGGTCACCGGCCAGCTGCCGAAGACCCACGAAACCCGCCGGGTGCGCCGCGAGATTGCTCGCGTCAAGCACCTGCTCGGCAGCACCAAGTAAGGACGGCCGCGATGAGCGACAATAACGAAAAGCAAACGCTGCGCACGGTCGAAGGCCGTGTCGTCAGCAACAAGATGGACAAGACGGTCACCGTGTTGGTGGAGCGCCAGGTCAAGCATGCTCTGTACGGCAAGTACATCAAGCGTTCGACCAAGCTGCACGCGCACGACGCCGACAATGCCTGCAACGAAGGCGACGTCGTGCGTGTGACCGAGATTGCTCCGATGTCCAAGACCAAGAACTGGCGGGTGGTGGAAATCGTCACCCGTTCGGCCGAATAAGGGAGATCTGAATCATGATCCAGATGCAGAGCTACCTCGATGTCGCCGACAATTCGGGTGCCAAGGAAGTGATGTGCATCAAGGTGCTGGGCGGCTCCAAGCGCCGTTACGCACATATTGGTGACATCATCAAGGTGACCGTCAAGGACGCCATTCCGCGTGGCAAGGTCAAGAAAGGCGAAGTCTACGACGCCGTCGTGGTGCGTACCCGCAAGGGTGTGCGCCGTCCCGACGGTTCGCTGATCCGCTTCGATGGCAACGCCGCTGTGCTGTTGAACAATAAGCAGGAGCCGATCGGGACCCGCATCTTCGGGCCGGTGACGCGCGAGCTGCGTTCCGAGAAGTTCATGAAGATCGTCTCGCTCGCTCCCGAAGTGCTGTGAGCGGAGGACATACACATGGCTAACCGTATCAAGAAGGGCGACCAGGTCGTCATCAACACCGGCAAGGACAAGGGTAAGCAGGGTGAAGTGGTGCGTGTGGACGGCGATCGCGTGATCGTCTCCAACGCCAACGTCATCAAGCGCCACACCAAGCCGAACCCGCAGGCAGGCGTTGCCGGCGGCGTGGTCGAGCGTGAAGCGTCGATCCATATCTCCAACGTCAATATCGTCAACCCGGCAACGGGCAAGGGCGAGCGCGTTGGCTTCAAGGTGCTGGAGGATGGACGCAAACTGCGTGTGTTCCGCTCCAGCGGTGAGGCGCTCGACGCCTGAGGAATGAGATCATGAACAGTCGTCTCGAAAAGTTTTACAAGGAAAACGTGGTGCCGGCCCTGATGAAGGAGTTCGGCTACACCAATCCGATGGAAGTGCCGAAGCTGGTCAAGGTCACGCTCAACATGGGCGTGGGCGAAGCCGCTACCAACAAGAAGATCCTGGAAAATGCGGTCGCCGACATGGCCAAGATCTCCGGTCAAAAGCCGGTGGTCACCAAGTCGCGCGTTTCGGTGGCATCCTTCAAGATCCGTGACGGTTGGCCGATCGGCTGCAAGACCACCTTGCGTCGCGCCAAGATGTACGAGTTCCTGGATCGCCTGATCAACATCTCGTTGCCGCGCGTGCGCGACTTCCGTGGTGTGTCCGGTCGCTCCTTCGACGGTCGTGGCAACTTCAACATGGGTGTGAAGGAACAGATCATCTTCCCCGAAATCGACTTCGACGCCGTCGATGCGATTCGCGGTATGGATATCGCCATCACCACCACCGCCAAGACGGATGCGGAAGCGAAGGCGCTGCTGGCAGCGTTCAAGTTCCCGTTCCGTAACTGACCGTCGAGGACATCCGAAATGGCAAAGACCTCCATGATCCACCGCGACATCAAGCGTGCAAAGCTGGCGAAGAAATTCGCCGGCAAGCGTGATGCGCTGAAGAAGATCCTCTCCAGTCAGGATGCGTCCTACGAAGAGAAGATCGATGCATCGACCAAGTTGCAGAAGCTGCCGCGCGATTCGTCGCCGAGCCGCCACCGCAACCGTTGCGAATTGTCCGGTCGTCCGCGCGGTGTCTACCGCAAGTTCGGTCTGGGTCGCAACATGCTGCGCAAGGCCACGATGAACGGCGACGTTCCGGGCCTGCGCAAGGCAAGCTGGTAACCGCATTCCGGCCGTTCGCGGCCGGATTTGAACAGGATCGTTCTGTTCAACAAGGGAGTCCGACGCAAGTCGGGCTCTTTTGTCGTATACTTCCGCTTCTGTCTTGCCCGTACGGGCCTGGCATGGCGTTAAGGGTTCTGGCCCGTCCCCAGGAAAACACAAGATTTTCGCGAAAGCGGATATCGGTGCACTCAAAGGTACTCAAATGAGCATGACTGATCCCATCGCCGACCTGCTGGTTCGCATTAAGAATGCGGCCGCGGTTGGTAAGCAGACGGTGAAATTGCCGTCGTCCAAAATTAAGGTTGCGATCGCCCAAGTCCTGAAGGACGAGGGTTACATCACCGACCTGCGCGTGACCCAGACCGAAAACAACAAGGCGGAACTGGAAATCGTGCTGAAGTATTTCGAAGGCCGCCCGGTCATCGAGACCCTGAAGCGTTTTTCGCGCTCGGGTCTGCGCCAGTACCGCGGCAAGACCGAGCTGCCCAAGGTCCTCGGTGGCCTGGGTATCGCCATCATCTCCACGTCGAAGGGCATCATGACCGATGCGCAGGCTCGCGAAGCCGGCGTTGGTGGTGAAGTTCTGTGCTTCGTGGCCTAAGGGAAGGAATCGAACATGTCCCGTGTAGCCAAGAAGCCTGTTTCCCTCCCGAAGGGTGTTGAACTCAAGGTCCAGCCTGAGCTGGTCAGCGTCAAGGGCCCGAAGGGCACGTTGACCCTGCCGAAGCCGGCTGGTGTCGAAATCGCCATCGATGGCGACGTTGCCACGCTGTCGGCTAACGATCCGTCGCAGATCGCCCTCACCGGCACCGTGCGCGCCATTTTGGCCAATATGGTCAAGGGTGTCTCCGAAGGCTTCGAGCGCAAGCTCGAGCTGGTGGGCGTCGGTTACCGTGCTGCCATGCAGGGCAAGGACCTGAGCCTGGCGCTCGGCTTCTCGCACCCGCTGGTGTTCGTGGCGCCGGAAGGCATCACGCTGTCGACCCCGAGCCAGACCGAAATCGTGGTCCAGGGCGCCGACAAGCAGCGCGTCGGCGAAGTTGCCGCCAAGATCCGCGGTTTCCGTCCGCCGGAGCCCTACAAGGGCAAGGGTGTGAAGTACGCCGGTGAAGTCATCATTCGCAAGGAAGCCAAGAAGGCGTAAGGCAGGTCCCTCTGCGAGGAGCCCGGCCATCCATGGCCGGACTTTTCAATGTACAAGCCTGTTTTCCTTCAGCTTTCGTAGGATAAATATCATGAGCATCAACAAGAACATCGCCCGTCTGCGTCGCGCCAAGTCCACCCGTGCGCACATCCGTGAGCTGGGCGTTGCCCGTCTATCGGTGCTGCGCACCGGCCAGCACCTGTATGCGCAGGTCTTCACTGCCGACGGCTCCAAGGTGATCGCTGCTGCGAACACCCTGCAGGCCGACGTCAAGGACGGCCTGAAGAACGGCAAGAACAGCGATGCGGCTGCCAAGGTCGGCAAGCTGATCGCCGAGCGCGCCAAGGCTGCGGGTATCGAGAAGGTCGCATTCGACCGCTCGGGCTACCGTTACCACGGCCGCATCAAGGCGCTCGCTGACGCGGCGCGCGAAGGCGGCCTGCAGTTCTAAGTACTGCTGCGAAGGTGGTCATCGACCACCTTCGCGATACCGCCGGCAGGAAGATGCCGGACCGACCCGTTCTTTTGCAGCGGCATCGGGAACACCGCGTCACTTCACAACCATAAGCGGCTTCGAGCCGTACATACTCAATCAATCAAGGAATCAAGATGGCAGAAGAACGTGCACCGCGGGGTCGTGATCGCGACCGTAACCGCGAAGAGAAAGTCGACGATGGCATGATCGAGAAGCTGGTCGCGGTCAATCGCGTCAGCAAGACCGTCAAGGGCGGTCGCCAGTTCACCTTCACCGCGCTGACCGTGGTCGGTGATGGTCTGGGCAAGGTCGGTTTCGGCTATGGCAAGGCGCGCGAAGTGCCGGTCGCCATCCAGAAGTCGATGGAACAGGCACGCAAGAACCTGGCCACTGTCGATCTGAACAACGGCACCTTGTGGCATGCCGTCAAGTCTGGCCATGGCGCAGCACGCGTCTACATGCAGCCGGCTTCGGAAGGTACGGGCGTCATCGCAGGCGGCGCCATGCGCGCTGTGCTGGAAGCGGTTGGCGTCAAGAACGTGCTTGCCAAGGCCGTCGGTTCGCGTAACCCGATCAACCTGGTCCGTGCGACTCTCAAGGGTCTGTCGGAAGTGCAGTCGCCGGCACGTGTTGCAGCCAAGCGCGGCAAGAAGGTGGAGGAGCTCAACCATGGCTAAGGACACCAACAAGACCGTGAAGGTGCGCCTGGTGCGTGGCCTGCGTGGAACCCAGTCGCGTCACCGCCTGTCGGTGCGTGCGTTGGGCCTGAATAAGCTCAACGATGTGCGTGAACTGAAGGACAGCCCGCAGGTGCGTGGCCTGATCAATACGGTTCACTACCTCGTCAAGGTTGAGGAGTAATCCCATGACTCTGCGTCTTAATGACCTCAAGCCGGCCGACGGCGCCCGTACCGAGCGCACCCGCGTCGGTCGTGGTATCGGTTCGGGCCTCGGTAAGACCGCTGGTCGCGGTCACAAGGGTTCGTTCGCTCGCAAGGGTGGCGGAAAGATCAAGGCCGGCTTCGAAGGCGGCCAGACCCCGATGCAGCGCCGTCTGCCGAAGATCGGTTTCCGCTCCAAGATGGCGCGCGATACCGCAGAAGTGTTGTCCTACCAGTTGGACAAGCTGGATGCCGGCGATGTCGACTTCGCAGCGCTGCGTGCGGCCAATCTGGTCCCGAGCCGCGCCAAGAAGGCGAAGATCGTGCTGAAGGGCAAGCTGAGCAAGAAGTTCGTGCTGAAGGGCGTTGCGGCAACCGCAGGCGCCAAGGCGGCAATCGAAGCTGCCGGCGGCAGCGTAGAGGAGTAATCGGCAGATGGCGCAGGCTGGCATTGGTAACCTCGGTGGCGGGCTCGGCAAGTTCACGGAACTTCGCCAGCGGCTACTGTTCGTCCTCGGGGCATTGATCGTCTATCGCATCGGTTGCTACGTGCCGGTGCCTGGCGTGAATCCCGATGCCATGCTTTCGTTGATGCAGGCGCAGGGCGGCGGCATCGTGGACATGTTCAACATGTTCTCGGGCGGCGCCCTGCACCGTTTCAGTATTTTTGCGTTGAACGTGATGCCGTACATCTCGGCATCGATCGTGATCCAGTTGGCCACGCATATCTTTCCCGCCCTCAAGGCGATGCAGAAGGAAGGCGAATCGGGCCGACGCAAGATCACCCAGTATTCGCGCATCGGTGCGGTGTTGCTGGCAGTGGTGCAGGGCGGCAGTATCGCGCTGGCACTGCAGAACCAGACCGCCCCGGGCGGCGCTCCGGTGGTCTATGCGCCGGGCATGGGCTTCGTGCTCACCGCGGTGATCGCATTGACCGCTGGCACCATCTTCCTGATGTGGGTCGGTGAGCAGGTCACCGAGCGCGGCATCGGTAACGGCGTATCGTTGATCATCTTCGCCGGTATTGTCGCAGGCCTTCCGTCGGCAGCGATCCAGACCGTTGAAGCGTTCCGCGAAGGCAATCTGAGCTTTATTTCGCTGTTGTTGATCGTCATCACGATCCTGGCGTTCACGCTGTTCGTCGTATTTGTCGAGCGTGGGCAGCGCCGGATCACGGTCAACTACGCGCGCCGCCAGGGCGGTCGCAATGCGTACATGAACCAGACCTCGTTCCTGCCGTTGAAGCTCAACATGGCCGGCGTGATTCCGCCGATCTTCGCGTCCAGCATCCTGGCATTCCCGGCGACGCTGTCGATGTGGTCCGGCCAGGCGGCCTCGGGTGGGGTGGGGTCGTGGCTGCAGAAGATTGCCAATGCGCTTGGGCCCGGTGAGCCGGTGCACATGCTGGTCTTCGCTGCGCTGATTATTGGTTTTGCGTTCTTCTATACCGCGCTGGTGTTCAACTCGCAGGAAACCGCGGACAACCTCAAGAAGTCGGGCGCACTGATTCCGGGCATCCGTCCTGGCAAGGCGACCGCTGATTATGTCGATGGCGTGCTGACGCGTCTGACCGCAGCCGGTTCGTTGTACCTGGTGATCGTTTGCCTGTTGCCGGAAATCATGCGCACGCAGCTCGGTACCTCGTTCCACTTCGGTGGCACTTCGCTGTTGATCGCGGTAGTGGTGGTGATGGACTTCATTGCGCAGATTCAGGCGCACTTGATGTCGCACCAGTATGAGAGCTTGCTGAAGAAGGCCAACCTGAAGGGTGGGTCACGCGGCGGTCTTGCGCGCGGTTAAGTGGTACACTAGATCTTCATTGCGTGAAGACGGCCTGGTTCCCGGGCCACGATCTTCCGATCAGAAGGGCGGCTCGCGCGACGTCTCGCGCGCGGGTGTGACGGGGTGGTCTTGTGCAGGAGTAGCACAGGCGATTCAGAGCGGTTTTCTGGATCAACACCGTCCGGCGCCGGAGCGAGGGCACACTCCCCACGCCGGGTCCATGGAACCTTTGGTTCCACGGGCTTCAAAGCAATCCGAGGCCTTGCTATAATTCCGAGTTCACTTTTGATCCATCCTGCCGGATGGCGCCTGGGCGCTGTCGGGCCATCACTCAGTTGGAGAATCGCGTCATGGCGCGTATTGCAGGCGTCAACCTGCCAGCCCAGAAGCACGTCTGGGTCGGGTTGCAAAGCATCTACGGCATCGGCCGTACCCGTTCGAAGAAGCTCTGCAAATCCGCAGGCGTTACCTCGACCACGAAGATTCGTGATCTGTCCGAACCCGAAATCGAGCGCCTGCGCGCCGAAGTCGGCAAGTATGTCGTCGAAGGCGACCTGCGCCGCGAAATCGGTATCGCGATCAAGCGACTGATGGACCTGGGCTGCTATCGCGGCCTGCGTCATCGCCGTGGTCTCCCGCTGCGTGGTCAGCGCACCCGTACCAACGCCCGCACCCGCAAGGGTCCGCGCAAGGCGATCAGGAAGTAAGGGATAGATCATGGCCAAGCCAGCAGAAAAGAAAACGAAGAAGAAGATCAAGCGCGTCATCACTGACGGCGTCGCTCACGTCCACGCTTCGTTCAACAACACCATCGTCACCATCACCGATCGCCAGGGCAATGCACTGTCGTGGGCTACGTCCGGCGGCGCCGGTTTCCGTGGTTCGCGTAAGTCGACCCCGTTCGCTGCCCAGGTTGCCGCCGAGAAGGCTGGCCGCGCTGCGCTCGATTACGGCGTGAAGTCGCTGGAAGTGCGTATCAAGGGTCCGGGTCCGGGCCGTGAGTCGGCCGTGCGTTCGTTGAACAACGTGGGCTACAAGATCACCAACATCATCGACGTGACGCCAATCCCGCACAACGGGTGCCGTCCGCCGAAGAAGCGTCGCGTCTAAAGGGAGCGATAAGAAATGGCTCGTTATATCGGTCCTACCTGTAAGCTCGCGCGTCGCGAAGGCGCCGACCTTTCCCTCAAGAGCCCGGCGCGTGCGCTGGACTCCAAGTGCAAGCTTGAGCAGAAGCCCGGCCAGCACGGCGCGGCTCGCAAGGGCAAGCTCTCCGACTACGCCACCCAGCTGCGCGAAAAGCAGAAGGTCAAGCGTATCTACGGTCTGCTGGAACGTCAGTTCCGCAACTACTACAAGAAGGCCTCGACCAAGAAGGGCAACACCGGCGAGAACCTGCTGCAGTTGTTGGAAACCCGTCTGGACAACGTCTGCTATCGCATGGGCTTTGCCGTCACCCGTCCGGCTGCGCGCCAGCTGGTGTCGCACCGTGGCGTGCTGGTCAACGGCAAGTCGGTGAACCTGGCCTCGTACCAGATCAAGGCCGGCGATGCGATCACGCTGTCGGAAAAGGCACAGAAGCAGCTCCGCGTGCAGGAAGCCCTGACCGTGGCTGAGCAGCACGACATGACGCCGTCGTGGGTTGAAGTCGATTCGAAGAAGTTCAGCGGCGTGTTCAAGGCCGTTCCGGATCGCGCTGACCTGCCTTCGGATATCAACGAAGCGCTGATCGTCGAGTTGTATTCGAAGTAATTCACATTGGAGAACCTCCGGTACTGCCGGAGGTTCGCAGGAGACCCCGCAACATGACGGTTACCGCCAACCAGGTTCTGCGCCCCCGTGGTCCGCAGATCGAACGTCTTACCGACAACCGTGCCAAGGTCGTGATCGAACCCTTGGAGCGCGGTTACGGGCACACGTTGGGCAATGCCCTGCGTCGTGTGTTGTTGTCGTCGATCCCCGGTTTTGCGATCACCGAGGTCGAGATCGACGGCGTGCTGCACGAGTACACCACGGTCGAAGGTCTGCAGGAAGACGTGCTCGACGTCCTGCTGAACCTGAAAGACGTGGCGATTCGTATGCACAGTGGCGATAGCGCCACGCTGTCGTTGTCCAAGCAGGGTCCGGGTACGGTCACTGCGGCAGACATCAGGACCGATCACAACGTCGAGATCATCAACGGCGACCACGTGATCTGCCACCTGACCAAGGACACGGCGCTGAACATGCGCTTGAAGATCGAGCGCGGTTTCGGCTATCAGCCGGCTGCTGCGCGTCGTCGTCCGGACGAAGAGACCCGCACCATCGGTCGTCTGATGCTGGACGCGTCGTTCTCGCCCGTGCGTCGCGTTGCCTACGCCGTGGAAGCTGCGCGTGTTGAACAGCGCACCGACCTCGACAAGCTGGTGATCGATATCGAAACCAACGGCACGATCGATGCCGAGGAAGCCGTGCGCACCGCCGCCGACATCCTTAGCGATCAGCTGTCGGTGTTCGGCGATTTCACCCACCGCGACCGCGGTGCGGCCAAGCCGGCTGCCAGCGGTGTGGATCCGGTGCTGCTGCGCCCGATCGACGACCTCGAGCTGACCGTGCGTTCGGCCAACTGCCTGAAGGCCGAGAGCATCTACTACATCGGCGATCTGATCCAGAAGACCGAAGTCGAGCTGCTCAAGACCCCGAATCTGGGCAAGAAGTCGCTGACCGAAATCAAGGAAGTGCTGGCCCAGCGCGGCCTCGCTCTGGGCATGAAGCTGGAGAACTGGCCGCCGGCCGGTGTCGCCCAGCACGGCATGCTTGGTTAATGCATCAAGGCATGGGCGTCTTCGGGCGCCCATGCTGTTTTTCTACATCGACGGGCCGAAGCCCGCGATGACATCCGGTCAAAGGACGGCCGGCTCGGACCAACCGCAGTCCATTCAACAGCGCCAGGATGGCGACAACGTCACTGAAGCAGTCTCAATATTCCTTAGGAAACCACACTCATGCGTCACCAGAAATCCGGCCGTAAGTTCAACCGCACCAGCGCACACCGCGAAGCCATGTTCCGCAATATGGCCGCCTCGCTGTTCAAGCACGAGCTGATCAAGACCACCTTGCCGAAGGCCAAGGAACTGCGTCGCGTCGCCGAGCCGCTGATCACCATCGGCAAGGTCGATGGCGTTGCCAATCGTCGTCTGGCATTTGCTCGCCTGCGCGACAAGGAAGCCGTGGGCAAGCTGTTCGTCGAACTGGGCCCGCGTTACGCGACCCGTCCCGGCGGCTACCTGCGCATCCTGAAGGCTGGCTTCCGTGCCGGTGACAATGCGCCGATGGCGTATGTCGAGCTGGTCGACCGTCCGGTCGTTGCCGAAGAAGTGGCCGAGTAATCGGATCGCCTCTGTAAAGATTCTTCAAAAAGCCCGGCACACGCCGGGCTTTTTTATTGCCGGTCGAACGGGTTGGGCGCTGAACGCTGTTGGCTCTATCTGTCGGCCGACGCGTGCTGCGCCGGAGGGGGCGGCGCGGCTGAGCGAGCGTCCACCGAAAGCGCCTGCGGCTTGGTCGATGCGTGCAGGTGCCCGAGGGCGCACCGAGCGTCGCTGAGATTGGATGTTTGGTGCGGTGGCCTTGATCCTGGGGTAATGCGTGCAGGTCTTCGTCGCGTTGTCGCCGCGATGCGGAAGATCCCACCAGTGCCTGGCCCGATGGCCCGCCCGTTCGGGCATGCGTGGTCACGGCCGTGGCGATGGCTGATAATCGACAACCTGACCCAAGGCAAGCAGTGACGATGAATCCATTTCGTTGGAGTTTCCGGGCGCAGTTTCTGCTGGGCTTTCTTGCATGCGCAGGATTGCTGGCTTACGCGATCTATGTGCAGTTGCATCTGGGTCTGGAGCCTTGCCCGCTGTGCATCTTCCAACGGATCGCCTTCGCAGCGCTGGCAGTGTGTTTCCTGCTTGGCGCACTGCATGGGCCGCGTGCCGCCGCCGGGCGCAAGGTCTATGGGGTCTTGAGTTTCATCGCCGCAGGCGTGGGTATGGGCATCGCTGCGCGGCATGTGTGGGTGCAGATCCGGCCCAAGGACATGATGTCTTCGTGCGGGCCGCCGTTGAGCTTTCTGAGCGAGACGATGGGGCCCTTCGAGGTGTTCCGCACCGTGCTGACCGGCACCGGCGACTGCGGCAATATCGATTGGCGCTTCCTCGGGTTGAGCATGCCGATGTGGAGCATGGTGTGGTTCGTAGGGTTGGCGCTGTGGGCCTTATATGCGGGCTTCAAGGTACGGCGTAGTACGGTTCATCACTAACAGGTCCGGCGCTTTGCAATCCGCTGCGGCAGCCTCGTAGGCGTGCAGGGGGGCATCGCGACGGGAACGGCCGCTTTACTTAGACGACGCTGTTGCGTAATTGACGGGTAAAAGTGCGCCTGATCCGCTGCAGGTCAGGCGCCTTGATTCGTCGCAAGGTGGCCGGCCTGCGCTGCGCTTGCTCGAGGCTTCTGCTTCCTGGCCTTCATACTGGAAGCCGTTGCTGCCGCTCGCATGCGTCTGCGGCGTGTTGACCGTGAGTGACAATAGCGACATCGAAGGCGTGACTGATCACTGGCTCTTTCCGCTGGCCAGCGCTGGTGGATCGCAGTTGGATCGCGGCACCGCTCGATTCGATAAGCCGATATGTACACGTTCGCCAAACGATGCGCATCCGCCGCATGCAGGCGGTACGCAGCGTGGCCAGCCGTGCTGCAGGCTTAGTCGTCGAACGTCGGCAACGAATGGGCTGGTTCTGCCGGTCCATTCGCTGCCTTGCACCGCAATCAGAATTCCTGCTGCAGGCTCACATAGACGCCGCGGCGCGGCGCCCATTGCGGCGCGAATACGCCGATGCCGCCGCCATCGCGCAACTGGTAGCTGCGGTTGAGGACATTGACCGCGGCCAGTTGCACATGCAGCGGATGCGTGTTGACGTCAAAGTCGTGGCCGACGCTGGCATTCAACTGGAAGTAAGACGGAAGCGACGCACCGTTTGGCACCGTGTCGGTATCGGTGCGCAGGCCGCTGCCGAACAGATAGTTGAGGCCGACCTTGCTGCCTTCGCTGAAGGCGTAGTTGACGCCGCCGGACGAGGTCAGCTTCTGATCGTGATCCAGGTGGATCCAGTTGTCGTAGGTATAGGCCAGCGCATCCGGATCGAAGTTGTACAGGCTGGTCATGACCCGCTTGCCCATGGCCTTGCTGTAGGCGAGGTTGAAATATGCCGTCACGGGCCCGTTGGTGTAGTCGGCGCTGAATTCGGCGCCGCGGATGCGGCCATAGCGGTAATTGAAAGTCGAATAGACATAGGCGGCACCGAACTGGCCTTCGTCCTGAAGCCGGTCGGCCTTGCGGTAATAGGTGTCCAGGCCAAGCGTCAGATGGTCGGTGACCACTTGCGAGATGCCCAGGTCGTAGTAGTCGCTACGCTCGCTCAGTGGCGTGGTCGGGCCGTCACCGGCCGACTGCTGATTGGTGGTGCCGTCGTAGAGCGCGATGTCGCTGGTGGAGATCAACTCGCTGGCCGGCGGGGTGAAGTAACGCGCGTATCCGGCGTGCAGGGTGGTGCTGTCGCTGGCGCGCCAGATGACGCCCAGGCGCGGGCTGAGCTGACCTTCGGTCGTACCGAAGGCCTTGTACTTGTCGCCGCGCAGGCCGTAATTGACGGTCCAGTCCTCGCCGATCTTCCACTCGTCCTGCAGGTAGAGCGCGTAGGTGCTGGCATGGAAGCGGCTGCCGTCGAGAATGAACAGCGGCACGTTGCTGCTCTGGCTGCCGTCGTCGTTGGCCTGGAAGACATACGAATTGTTGCTGGCGATGGCGTGTTCGAAATTGCCGTACACGCCGTAGCGCAGCGTGTGCGAGCCGCCCCAGGGCGTTGCGAAGTCCGCCTGCACGGTATTGGCGCGGTTGCTGCGGTCCACTTGCGAGGCGATGCCGTTGAAGATCAGGTCGCCGGCAATGTCGGGGGAGAAGGCGACGCTGCTGTAACGCTGGCCGGCGGAGAGCTGATAGTTGGTGTCGCCGAGCGTGCCTTGCAGGGCCAGGGTGCCGAAACGGGTGTTTTCGAGCTGGTTCTCGTCCAGGCGCGAGGAGTCGAAATCGGTGGTGCCCAGGTAATCGAAGGCCGGCGTCTGCCCCGGATTGTTGGGGATCTGGAAGCGGTTGTTCGCGTAGCCGACCAGCAGGCTGAGACGGGTGTCCTCGTTGACCAGGTAGGTCAGATCGGCGAAGCCCTTGCCCTGATGGGTTTTGTCATGGAGGGGGTTGAGGCTGTCGACCGGGTTTTCCAGGCCATTCTTGTTCTGGTCGTAATCGCCGCTGACAAACCAGCTCCAACGCCCGCTGCTGCCCCACAGCGAGGCGTTGGGGTTGATGGTGCCGTAGGAGCCGGCGGTGATGCCGACGCTGCCGCCATTGCCGAGCTCGGCGCCGTTCTTGGTGGTGATGTCGACCACCGCAGCGGTGCGGTCGCCGAACTGTGCCGGCAATGCGCCATCGAGCAGCTTGAGGTTCTTGATGATGCGCGGCTCCAGGCTCTGGCCGAAGCCGGAGATGGATTCGGGAATGATCACGCCGTTGATGCGGTACTGCAGGTTGGCGTGGTCGCCGCGCACGTGGATGCCGCCGTAGGAATCCTGTACCACGCCCGGCGCCTGCAGCAGGACCTGATTGAGTGGCGTCGCCGCGCCGAGCGGCAGGCGATCGATATCCTCAGCGGTGATGGCAAATTGGCTGCTGCCGATGTCCGGCGACAGGGCATTGCGTGCCGCCTCGAGCTTGGCGATCACATTGACCGTATCCAGGTCGGTCGTGCGCTCGGAGTCGGCATCGGCGGCAAACGCCGCACCGATGGGGGCGGCCAGCAGGGCGACGGTGATGGCGGCAGACAGAAGGCGAGGAGTCATGGCGGTTTCGCGTGGCGGATGAGGGAGGGTGTTGTTATTTTGTAACGTTGAGCGCTTTGGCGAGCGCTAGCGTAGGTCGAAAGTCATGGCTCGACGGGCGATGTTGTTTGCTGTTCAGGTCGAAGGGGCCGGCGCGCGAATGCCACTTCGGGCCGACGCGGCGGCAATTCGGAGCCACTGGCCTCCCGGCGCTTTGCGTAGCGTTCCGGCTCTGCCAACATCGCAGGCTGCCTAGGAGTCCTCTCATGAATCTTTCCGCTGCCACTTCCGTGACCGATTCCGCCGCCGCAGCGTGGGCGCCGGACAGCTGGCGCGGCAAACCTGCATTGCAGCTGCCGGTGTACCCGGATGAAAACGCGCTGCAGGCGGCCATGCACGAGTTGGGGCGGCTGCCGCCGCTGGTGACCTCGTGGGAAATCTTTGCGCTCAAGCGCCAGCTGGCGGAAGCGCAGGAAGGCAAGCGCTTCCTGCTGCAGGGTGGCGATTGCGCTGAGAATTTCAGCGATTGCGAATCGGGCACCATCTCCAACCGGTTGAAGGTGCTGCTGCAAATGAGCCTGGTGCTGGTGCACGGCCTGCATCTGCCGGTGGTGCGGGTGGGTCGCTTTGCCGGGCAATACGCCAAGCCGCGCTCGGCCGATACCGAAACGCGCGATGGCGTGACCTTGCCGAGCTATCGCGGCGATGTGATCAATGCGCCGGCCTTCACCGAGGCCGCGCGCGTGCCCGATCCGCGTCGCATGATCACCGCGCATTCGCGCTCGGCAATGACGATGAACTTCGTGCGTGCGTTGATCGACGGTGGCTTTGCCGACCTGCATCACCCCGAATACTGGAATCTGGATTGGGTGGGCTATTCGCCGCTGGCGGCGGACTACCAAAAGATGGTTGCCTCGATCGGCGACGCCGTGCGCTTCATGGAAACGCTGTCCGGGGCGGAGGTGTACAACCTCAATCGCATCGATTTCTACACCTCGCACGAGGCCTTGTTGCTGCCGTACGAAGAAGGCCTGACCCGGCAGGTGCCGCGTCAATGGGGCTGGTTCAATCTCAGCACGCATTACCCGTGGATCGGGATGCGGACGGCCGCGCTGGATGGCGCGCACGTGGAATACCTGCGTGGCGTGCGCAACCCGATCGCGATCAAGGTGGGGCCGTCGGTGCAGCCGGACCAGCTGCTGCGCCTGATCGATGTGCTCAATCCTGAGGACGAACCCGGGCGTTTGAGCTTCATCCATCGCATGGGCGCAGCGCAGATCGCCGACAAACTGCCGCCGCTGCTGGACGCGGTCAAGCGCGACGGGCGGCGGGTGCTGTGGGTCTGCGATGCGATGCATGGCAATACCGAAAGCACCGGAAATGGCTATAAGACGCGGCGTTTCGACAATATCCGCAACGAAGTGGAGACCTCGTTCGATCTGCACGCGGCCGCCGGCACGCGGCTGGGCGGCGTGCATCTGGAACTCACCGGCGAAGATGTCACCGAATGCACCGGCGGTGCGCGCGAACTCACCGAGCGCGATCTGGAGCGGGCGTATCGCTCCAGCGTGGATCCGCGTCTGAACTACGAACAGTCGCTGGAAATTGCGATGGCGATCGTGCGCAAGCAACAACAGGTGGCCTCGCAGCCGCTGGGCGCATGAGTGGCGTGTGCGCATGACGTGATGCTCATGCCGCGTGCGGCATGCTCTAGCAGCCATCCCTCTTTCCCCCCACAGGAGGAACGGTTTGACTGCCGATTGGAACGTCATCCGCGAATACGCAATCCCGCTCGGTGCCTCGCTGTTGGCGGGCATCGTCACCTGGTCGTTGATGCTGTGGCTGTTTCGCCGCATGCAGGGTCGCGACTACCGCCGTGCGCGCATCATTCGCGTGATCACGCTGCCGGCGGCGTTTATCCTGCCGCTGTTGTTTCTGGGGATCGCCACCGAAGCGACCCCATTGGCCGGCAAGGCGCTGGCAGCGGTACAGCATCTGCTGCATCTGGGAATCGTCGGCTGCGTCACCTGGTTGCTGGTACGCGCGGTGGCCGCCGGCGAAGCGGCGATCTTGCGCAGCAACCCGATCGAGGTGTCGGACAACCTCACCGCACGGCGCATCCAGACCCAGACGCGGGTGCTGAGCCGCGTGCTGATGGGCACGGTGATCTTGCTCGGCATTTCGGTGGTGCTGCTGACCTTCCCGCAGGTGCGCCAGATCGGCAAGACCTTGCTGGCGTCGGCCGGCATCATCGGGCTGGTGGCCGGTATCGCGGCCAAGCCGGTATTCGGCAACCTGATCGCCGGCCTGCAGATTGCACTGACCCAACCGATTCGCCTGGACGATGTGGTGATCGTGGAAGGCGAGTGGGGCCGCATCGAAGAGATCGGTAGCTCGTACGTGGTGGTGCGGATCTGGGACGAGCGCCGCATGGTGGTGCCGCTGACGTGGTGGATCGAAAACCCGTTTCAGAACTGGACACGCAGCAGCGCCGACCTGCTCGGCACCGCGTTCCTTTGGCTGGATTACCGCACGCCGATTGCAGCGGTACGTGCGGAGCTGGAGCGCATCTGCCACAGCGAGCCGCTATGGGACGGCCGCGTGTGCGTGACCCAGATTACCGACACCAGCGACAACACCATCCAGGTGCGACTGCTGGTAAGCGCGCGCAATTCCGGCGATGCCTTCGATCTGCGCTGCCTGGTGCGCGAACGCATGATCGATTTCCTGACGCGCGAGCATGCGTATGCATTGCCGAGGCTGCGCGCCGAAATCGCCACGCAGGAAAGGCCGCCATCACGTCCTGCCGAGCCGATTGCGCAGGAGAGCGTGCGTTCGCCGGGCGCCGAAGACGGCGAGCCTGCGGCCAGCATCTAGCGCGGCCAAGAAAATGACTGCATTGCCGCCAAGCGGGTGCGGCCGTGTCCGGACCGGCATTGACTACTCGTACATGCGGTTCCGAGGGCGCCGGCCACGCCCACCTGACGACGTTCGCTACGTTTTGTAGCTGCTTTTTTCGGGTGGTATTGCGCTAACTGCCGGCATGACATGGGTTCGGCAGGCATTTGCACAGGCACCCGCCGGGCCGGTTCTTCCTCTGGGGCGCCAGGCGTCACGGCGGTCAATCATGCTGGCGCGACCCCGGCGCCGGCGCGACGGGTGTCGCGCCTGACGTTGCCGGACCTGGCGCAGCCGGCGCACTGGGCGCATAGCCAGGCGTAAAGCGCGCATGGCTGCGTTGCTCGTACGCATACGCCAGCTCGATCAGGCGCGGCTCGCTCCAGGCCGTGCCCATGAACAACAGGCCGAGTGGCAAGCCCTGGGCCTGTCCCATCGGCACGCTCAGGCTTGGATAGCCGGCCACTGCAGCGGCACCATAGCCGGCGCCGGGGAAGCTGTCGCCCTTGCCGAGCGTGGTGGTCCACGCCGCGCCGGTGGTGGGCACGATCAAGGCATCCAGGCGATCTGCCTTCAAGGCTGCGTCGATGCCTTCCGGCCCGGCCAACCGCTTGGCGTTGGCGCGCGCGCTCAGATACCCCGCATCATCGAGACCGGGCGCTGCCTGCGCCTGTTCGAACAGCTCCTGCCCGAAGTACGGCATCTCGCGCTGCGCATGGTTGCGATTGAACGCAATCAACTGCTGCAGGGTCGACACGGGCGCGTGGTGGTTTTGCAGATACGCATTCAAGCCGGCCTTGAATTCGACCAATAAGACCATCTGCTCGGCCGCGTCCCACTTGCCATCGGTGACCAGGGCGGTCTCAACCACGGTGGCGCCTGCCGCACGCAGCGTCTGCACGGCGCGGTCGAGCGCTGCGGCGATCGCCGGGTCCTCGCGGAGCGGATTGCGCAACAGGCCCAGGCGCGCGCCACGCAGGCTGTCGGGTTTCAGGTGGGCGAGATAATCGGCGCTGGCCGCCGGTGCCTTGGCAGTGGCGGGGTCCTGCGGGTCGGGGGCGGCGATGGCCTGCAGCACTGCAGCCGCATCGGCGACGCTGCGCGTCATCGGGCCGGCGGTGTCCTGGCTGGTGGAAATCGGGATGATGCCGTCGCGACTGACCAGGCCAACCGTCGGCTTGAGCCCGACCAGGCCGTTGACCGATGCCGGACAGGTAATGCTGCCATCGGTTTCGGTACCGATGCCGACGGTGGCCAGGCTGGCCGCGATGGCCGCACCGGTGCCGGCACTGGAGCCGCAGGGATTACGATCCAGCGCATACGGATTGCGCGTGAGCCCCCCGCGTCCGCTCCAGCCGGAACTGGATTGGGTGGAGCGGAAATTGGCCCATTCGCTGAGGTTGGTCTTGCCCAGGATCACCGCACCGGCAGCGCGCAGGCGCTGCACCACGAACGCGTCGCGGTCGGGACGGAACTCGGCCAACGCCAGCGAGCCGGCGCTGTTGACCATCGGCAGCGCGTCGATATTGTCCTTGAGCAGTACCGGGATGCCGTGCAGCGGCCCACGCACATGGCCGGCTTTGCGTTCGGCATCCAGGGCGCGGGCGTCGGCTTCGGCCTGCGGATTGAGTTCGATCACCGCGTTGAGCCTGGGGCCGGCGCGATCGATGCTGGCAATACGCTGCAGATACGCGCGCGTCAGTTGCAGGCTGCTGCTCTGGCCGCTGGCCATGCGCGCCTGCAGGCCGGCCACGTCGGCCTCGGCCAGATCGATGGGGGTGGCGGTGGAATCGCTGGGAGTAGCGGTCGCCGCGCGCGACGCGTCATCGGCATGCGCACAGCCACATAGCGCTGCCAGCAGCGCGAAAGACAAAGTGATGGATCGCATGAATGGTCGTCCCCGGGGAGAAGTCGCAGGCTAACGGCGCTGCGTCGGGGTGACAACGGAGGACGTGCCCGCCAACGGGTAGGCAGGCTCAGCGACGGCGGCGTCGCACCAGGTCGCGTGCCAGCACGCCGACCACCAGCAGGTTGATCGCCAGCACGCCCCAGGCGGTCCAGCCGGGATGACGCACGATGGCGTAGATATCGAAAGGCAGATAGATGGCCGCCGACAGGCAGCCCAGCACCGAGGCCCACGCCTTGGCACGCCACAGACCCCAGGCTTCCACCACATGCAGCAGGCCATAGGCCAGCATGGCGGCAGCGGCCAGATGCACTGCATCGGGACTGATGGTCTTGAGCAACGACGGCAGTGCGCCGTGGTCGGGGTCCAAATTGAAGCGGCGGATCAGGGTGATGACCGCGTTTTGCAGCGGGAGCGGGCCCAGAATTTCCAGGCCCGTCGCCGCCAACAGCGCAAGCGTCCCCTTGACCGCCTCAAGCAAGGCGATCACATGCAGTCCCGGATGCGCGCGCGGATCCGGGCTATAGGGTTTGTCACTCACGCGTCAGCTCAACAACTCAGCCCGAACGGCCAGCACGCTTGCGGTCGCTCTCGGTCAGGAACTTCTTGCGCAGGCGGATTTCCTTCGGGGTGACTTCCACCAGCTCGTCGTCCTCGATGAAGTCCAGCGCCTGTTCCAGCGTGTACTTGATCGCCGGGGTCAGCTTGATCGCATCGTCCTTGCCCGAGGCGCGCATGTTGGTCAGCGGCTTGGTCTTGATCGCGTTGACGGTCAGGTCGTTGTCCTTGGAATGGATGCCGACCAGCTGGCCTTCGTACACGTTGTCGCCTTCGGCGGCGAACAGGCGGCCACGCTCTTCCAGCGGTCCCAGTGCATAGGCCGGCGTTGCGCCCGGTGCATTGGCAATCATCACGCCGTTCTGGCGCTTGGCGATCGCGCCCTGTTCCTTCGGACCGTAGTGGTCGAACACGTGGAACAGCAGGCCCGAGCCCTGGGTCAGGGTGCGGAATTCGTTCTGGAAGCCGATCAGGCCACGCGCCGGGATCATGTAATCCAGACGCACGCGGCCCTTGCCGTCGGGTTCCATGTTCTTCAGCTGGCCCTTGCGGGTGCCCAGCTTTTCCATCACGCCGCCCTGGTGCTGTTCTTCGATGTCCACCACCAGCTGTTCGATCGGCTCCATCAGCTTGCCGTCGATTTCCTTGATGATCACTTCCGGACGCGACACGGCCAGTTCGTAGCCTTCACGACGCATGTTTTCGATCAGCACCGACAGGTGCAGCTCGCCACGGCCGGAGACCAGGAATTTGTCGGCGTCCGAGCCTTCCTCGACCTTCAGCGCCACGTTGTGCACCTTCTCGCTGTCCAGACGGTCGCGCAGCTGGCGGCTGGTCAGGAACTTGCCGCCGGACAGGTCCTTGTTACCGGCGAACGGCGAGTTGTTGACCTGGAAGGTCATCGAGATGGTGGGCTCGTCCACGGTCAGCGCCGGCAGCGCTTCGGGATGATCGAGCGCGCACACGGTGTCGGAGATGGTCAGTTCCTGGATGCCGGAGATGGCCACGATGTCACCGGCCTCGGCGGTGTCCTGCTCGATACGCTCCAGGCCCAGGAAGCCCAGCACCTGCAGCACTTTGCCCTGGCGCTTCTTGCCTTCGCGGTCGATCACGCTGACCGGCATGTTCTTCTTCAGGGTGCCGCGCTGGATGCGGCCGATGCCGATCACGCCGACGAAGTTGTTGTAGTCCAGCTGGCTGATGCGCATCTGGAACGGGCCGTCCGGGTCAACGTCCGGGGCCGACACGTGCTGCATGATCGCTTCGTACAGCGGAGTCATGTCGCCTTCGCGCACGTCCGAATCCAGGCTTGCGTAGCCGTTCAGTGCGGAGGTGTAGACGATCGGGAAATCCAGCTGCTCGTCGGTGGCGCCGAGCTTGTCGAACAGGTCGAACACCTGGTCGATCACCCAGTCAGGGCGTGCGCCGGGACGGTCGATCTTGTTGACCACCACGATCGGCTTGAAGCCCATCGCAAAGGCCTTCTGGGTCACGAAGCGGGTCTGCGGCATCGGGCCGTCCATCGCGTCGACCAGGATCAGCACCGAGTCCACCATCGACAGCACGCGCTCGACTTCGCCACCGAAGTCGGCGTGTCCGGGGGTGTCGACGATATTGATGCGGTTGCCCTGCCAGGTGATGGCGGTGTTCTTGGCCAGGATCGTGATGCCACGTTCCTTTTCCTGGTCGTTGCTGTCCATCACGCGCTCAGCCAACACGGTGCGTTCGGACAGGGTGCCGGACTGCTTCAGCAGGCAGTCGACGAGGGTGGTCTTGCCATGGTCGACGTGCGCGACGATGGCGATATTGCGGAGTTTTTCGATAGACATGCGGAAAGGGCCCCTGTCTGGCGCCAGTCTTGAGATGAGGTAAGCCCGACATTATAGCGGTTTCGTTGCGCTGCCGTTGCCGATTGCCCTGAGTCGATTCAGATCGCCCATTCAGCGGGCGTGACGGGCCGGGTCCGTGGCAGGCGGGAGCGTTGGACGATGGTCGTACCCATACGGCCGGCCACGCACCCGGGTGTATCCTAGCGGGCTATTGATCACCCCAGAACCTGCAAGGATTTCTATGTCCCTGATCGCCACTTTCGATACCTCCCGCGGCCCGATCGTCGTCGAGCTGTACCCGGACAAGGCCCCGCTGACGGTTGCCAACTTCGTTAACCTGGCCAAGCGCGGCTTCTACAACGGTCTGAGCTTCCACCGCGTCATCGCCGACTTCATGATCCAGGGCGGTTGCCCCGAAGGTTCCGGCCGCGGCGGCCCGGGCTACCGTTTCGAAGACGAGGCCAACAATGGCGTCGGTCACGAGCGCGGCGTGCTGTCCATGGCCAATGCCGGCCCGAACACCAACGGCAGCCAGTTCTTCATCACCCACACCGCCACTCCGTGGCTGGACGGCAAGCACACCGTGTTCGGCAAGGTCACCCAGGGCCTGGACGTGGTCGATAGCGTTGCCCAGGGCGACACCATCAAGACGCTCACCATCGAAGGCGACACCGACGCCGTGCTGGCCGCCAAGGCCGACCGCGTTGCGGAGTGGAACAAGATCCTCGCCGCCTGATCGCATCCCGTCGAACGGCCGCCATGTGCGGCCGTTCGCTTGTCAATGCGCGCCGCCCGGCCTTGCGCCCCGCCAGCGTGCGACCCCCACCAACGTTTTTTAGCAGAGGAAACACCCCATGAAAGCACCTGTTCGTGTTGCTGTGACCGGCGCCGCCGGCCAGATCGGCTATGCCCTGCTGTTCCGCATCGCTTCCGGCGAAATGCTGGGCAAGGACCAGCCGGTCATTCTGCAGTTGCTTGAACTGCCGATTGAGAAGGCCCAGGCCGCCCTCAAGGGCGTGATGATGGAGCTGGAAGACTGCGCGTTCCCGCTGCTGGCCGGCATGGTCGGTACCGACGACGCCGAAGTGGCCTTCAAGGACGTCGACGTCGCCCTGCTGGTCGGTTCGCGTCCGCGCGGCCCGGGCATGGAGCGCAAGGACCTGCTGCTGGCCAATGCGGAGATCTTCACCGCACAGGGCGCGGCCCTGAACAAGGTCGCCAAGCGCGACGTGAAGGTGCTGGTGGTCGGCAACCCGGCCAACACCAACGCCTACATCGCCATGAAGTCGGCGCCGGACCTGGACCCGAAGAATTTCACCGCCATGCTGCGCCTGGACCACAACCGTGCGCTGAGCCAGCTCTCGGCCAAGCTCGGCAAGCCGGTGGCCGGCATCGAGAAGCTGGTGGTGTGGGGTAACCACAGCCCGACCATGTACCCGGATTATCGTTTCGCCACCGCCGATGGCGCCTCCATCGGCGATACGATCAACGATCAGGAGTGGAACGCTTCCACGTTCATCCCGACGGTGGGCAAGCGCGGCGCAGCGATCATCGAAGCGCGTGGCCTGTCCTCGGCTGCCTCCGCCGCCAATGCCGCCATCGACCACATCCGTGACTGGGTGCTGGGCACCAACGGCAAGTGGGTGACGATGGGCGTGCCGTCGGACGGCTCCTACGGCATTCCGGAAGGCGTGATGTTCGGCTTCCCGGTCACCACCGAAAATGGCAAGTACACCATCGTCAAGGATCTGCCGATCGACGACTTCAGCCAGAAGTACATCGACAAGACCCTGGCCGAGCTGGAAGAAGAGCGCAGCGGCGTGGCGCATCTGCTGGGCTGAGTTGTTCGATCACTGCAGTCATGAAAACGCCGGGCATTGCCCGGCGTTCTTTTATTGCGCGTCGTGTCGCAGACGCCTGCGCTGTCAGGCCAGACCTTCGGCCTTGAGTGCAGCCTGCACATCGGCATCGGCCAGCATGCGTTGCACGAACGCCTGCAGTGCGTTCAAGCCATCCAGATTCACCGCGACTTTCTGCGCCCACAGCAAGGTGACGAACAAATACGCATCGGCACCGGTGTGGCTGTCGCTGGCAAGCCAGGTACGACCTTGCAGATGCGCATCGACGCGCGCGTACAGCGTGCGCAATTTGACGCGCGCATCGTCCTGGCTGCGCGCAATCAGCGCCGGGTCTTGCAGATACGCGGTGCTACCGAAGATCGGCTTGAAAGTGGGGTGCACGTCGGCATTGACGAAGGCGATCCAACGATTGATTTCGGCACGGCTGCGCGCGGTGCCATCGCCGGATAGGCCGGTAAGTGGTGCGATGTCGGCGATGTAATTGAGGATGGCTGCATTCTGGGTCAGTGCCCAATCGTCGACCAGCAGCAATGGCACGGCGCCTGCTGGATTCAGACGCAGATACTCGGGAGATTTCATCGTCGCCGCATCGACCACACTCAGGTCGAACGGCAGCCCCGACCAACGCAACACGATGTGATCTGCCAGCGAACAAGCGCCGGGCTTGGTATACAGCTTCATGGACGATCCACGCGAAAATGAAGACCCAAGCTTAGCGGGCAGGCGATGCCGTGTGGAGCGCGCAGCGGGTATCGGGGGCTTGAGTAGGATGTCGCCATTGGCCCATTGGCCCGTTGGTCGCTGAAGTTGGTGTTATGCCGATACGAAGGACACTGCCAAGCTAGCCAGCGCGGCAAGTCGCGGCAGCGGCCTTGGCGTGGTCAGGGTCTTCTTTGCAACCCGTCAGGGTGCGGAAAGCGAGTCGGTGCCTGATACGGCTTTCTGCCGCGCCGGTCGATCGCCAGGCGTGCGGCGTGTCCGTTGTACTGCGACGCATGAGTGTCTCGAGATGGACGCCTTAAGACGCGTCAACGCATCGGCACTGCATCTCGATAATCAATGACCTCAGCGACGTATGACGCTCAGAGATGCCGCGACACTGCGCGCTCAGGACGCGTTGCGCGGGCGCAGCGATTGCACGCGATAGAACGTGTGGTCGCCGATGGTGGCCACCTGATAGGCATTACGCCAGCTAGGGCTCGCGATTGCGCTTGCGGCAAAGTGACTGGCGCCCGGCACGATCTCTTTGCGTTGGCCAACTGGCAATGCCCAGTTGCGCTGCGCCGCCAGTGCCACGCCCAATGCCTTGTTCCAGGCATCGTCGTTCTTCAGCTGCGTGCCTGGCGCCACGATCGTCGGCGCGAACTGCTTGCGTGCAGTGACCACCTGACACATCGAGTCGCCCCACAAACCGCTATCCAGGCGACGCAATGCAACTTCTGCAACGGCCTGCTGGCCACGCAAGGTCTGGTCGCGCGCTTCCAGATAGACGGTCGTGCTCAAACACAGCGAATCTGCAGCTGGCTGCGGCAACACATGCGACAGCCAGAGTATCCAAACAAGTTTCATAGAACTCCTTGCTCCGTATGGGCCGGTCCGCAGAGCATCCAATGTGGATGCACCAGTGCAGAGGGCTTGGCGTCATGGGGAGGCGACCTGCCACCGGTCGCCAAATGCTTCGGCGAAAGACCATCTGCCGAAGGCGCCCACCAAATGCGGCGGGTCAAAAAGTTGGCGCAAGGTAGGCGTCGATCACACAATCGCGGCTGAATGAGAGGGGTTGACGATTCTGATTGCCCGCAGTGCATCGCGCTGCGAAACAGCCTAGCGTGCATCGCAACATCGAATCTGCGTCGCAGTGTTGAAAGCGACTGTTGTGTTGCATGAATTATTTGCCACATCGCGCGCGCTGCGGCAGTGCGTGTCGGTTCCGATGATGGCCTGGTGGCCAAAAACCGCGTTCCTGATAAAGCAAATTTCATACACGCACTCGTCACGCGTGGTTGTGCTCTCGACCGGGGCTGCGTAATTCGGTTTCGTACATCGATCAAGGGGGCGCGAGAAAGACGGGCGTCGCGCAGATGCACTGGATGGCGAAAGTGCTAGCGTCCGAGCTGCAGCGGTGTGTGTGTTGCAGCACTGGCGCTTTATGCATCTCTTTTGCGTGGATGCGCAGTCTTGACGCATCTCGCTGATCACGCCATCAAAAGCAGTACAGACAGCTAGCTGTTGCAGCGAAAGCTATCTGCCATCACGACGTGATAGCCGTCGTCGCATGATGTTCGGAGGCTACGTAGCGATGTTTCGAAAGCTCGTCGAGCATTCGATGCGCCAGTGATGTGTCTTATTGCGTTGCGATGTTTGCGCGGTCGCATGTTCAAGAGCGCAAGAGCGCAAGAGCGCAAAGATGCTCAAGTGCAGAAGTGTCAGATACAAAAGCTCTAAGACCAATGGATGCCAAAGCGAAGGGGGCGTTGATACGCCAGGTGCTGCAATCAGTGCAGCACGCACTGTCGTCAGAAACGTGCATGCACGTTGCGAAAATCTCTGTCGATGCGATAAGACACGCGGTGTGATCGCATCCCACAGGCGCACGCTGATGCTGTAGCGGTGATTGCGAATCGACAATGCAGGCAGCAAGCGGTGACCTGAGCGCGTTTTAGGTGCGCGAAGTGCCCGCGCCTCTACCACACAGGCCCGTGTCGAGATGCGCTGCCGCGTAGGCGCGCAATGCGACAGGCGGTAATGCGTGCGGTAACGATGCATGCGGCACTTATCGCCGGTCCGCACGGCAAGAAAGAGAATCGGCGTGGCATGCCACCACATCCGCATGCATGGCGACGTCGGTAACGCTGCATGCACGGCAGTCGTGCAGCCAGGCCCCGAACGCAACGACGGCGTCGTCGTGACGCCGTCCTGGAAAATCCGTTACAGGGTCGCGGCCAGCCGACTTGCCTGGTTGATCGCACGCTTGGCATCCAGTTCGGCCGCCACATCCGCGCCGCCGATCAAATGCGGCTGCCGGCCGTTGGCTTGCAGCGCGGTCAGCAATTCGCGACGCGGCTCCTGCCCGGCGCACACCACCACCGTACCGACATCCAGCAGCTGTTCGCTGCCTTCCACGCGAATGCGCAGGCCGGCATCGTCCACGCCCAGATATTCCACGCCGCCGAGCATCTTGACGCCCTTGGCCTTGAGCGTCGCGCGGTGGATCCAGCCAGTGGTCTTGCCCAGGCGTCCACCGGGCTTGCCGGGGCTGCGCTGCAACAGCCAGACCTGACGAGCGGCACGCTCGGGTTGCGGTTTGGTCAACGCACCGCGCGCTTCGAAGCTCGGGTCGACGCCCCATTCGGTCATCCAGCGCTGCGGATCCAGCGAAGGCGATTCACCCGTGTGCACCAGAAACTCGCCGACATCAAAGCCAATTCCGCCGGCACCGATGATGGCCACCTTGTCGGCGGCTACGTGGCGGCCCAGCACCACGTCGAGGTAGCTCACCACCATCGGATGATCGGCACCGGGGAAATCCACCTTGCGCGGCTTGATGCCGGTTGCCAGCACGACTTCGTCGAAGTCTTTCAGATCGGCCGCCTGCACCGGGGTGTTCAAACGCAGCTGCACGCCGGTCGCTTCGATGCGATGGCCGAAATAACGCAAGGTCTCGTTGAACTCTTCCTTGCCCGGAATGCGCCTGGCGACATTGAATTGCCCGCCAATCGCATCGCTTGCATCGAACAAGGTCACCCGATGCCCGCGTTCTGCCGCCACCGTCGCGCAGGCCAGACCGGCCGGGCCGGCACCGACCACGGCAATGCGCTTGGGCGTGGCAGTCGGGGTGTAGTTCAGTTCGGTCTCGTGTGCGGCACGCGGGTTGACCAGGCAGCTGGCCAGCTTGTTGTCGAACACGTGATCCAGGCAGGCCTGGTTACAGGCAATGCACGTATTGATGGTATGCGACTGCCCGGCGCGCGCCTTGTTGGTCCACTGCGGGTCGGCCAGCAGCGGCCGCGCCAGCGACACCATGTCTGCGGCACCGTCGGCCAGGATGCGCTCGGCCACCTCCGGCATGTTGATGCGGTTGGTTGCCACCACCGGAATGCGCAGATGCGGCTTGAGTTTGGCAGTGACCCCGGCAAACGCAGCGCGCGGCACCGAGGTGGCGATGGTGGGAATGCGCGCTTCGTGCCAGCCGATACCGGAATTGATGATGGTTGCGCCGGCCGCTTCGATCGCCTGCGCCTGGGCCAGGATTTCCTGCCACTGGTTGCCGTCTTCGACCAGATCCACCAGCGACAGCCGGTAGATAATGATGAAGTCCGGCCCGCAGGCCTCGCGGATGCGCCGCACGATCTCCACCGCAAAGCGCATGCGCTTGCTCGCATCGCCGCCCCAGGTGTCGCGGCGCCGATTGGTGCGCGCGGCGGTGAATTCGTTGATCAGATAGCCTTCCGAGCCCATGACCTCGACCCCGTCGTAGCCCGCTTCGCGCGCCAGCAGCGCGGCACGCGCATAGGCGGCGACCTGCCGGTCCACTGCGCCGGCCGACAAGGCGCGCGGAGTGAACGGGTTGATCGGTGCCTTGAGCCTGGATGGCGCAACCGACAGCGGGTGGTACGCGTAGCGCCCGGCGTGCAGCAGTTGCAGGCAGATCTTGGCGCCGTGTTCGTGAACTGCGCGGGTGACCTGGCGATGCGGGCGTACCTCCCAAGGCCACGATAACTTGCCGCCGAACGGCTTGAGCCAGCCCACCACATTCGGCGAAAACCCACCGGTCACGATCAGGCCCACGCCACCGGCGGCGCGCTCTGCGAAATACGCCGCCAGCTTGGGGAAGTCGCGCGCACGGTCTTCCAGGCCCGTGTGCATCGAGCCCATCAGGACGCGATTACGCAGTTGCGTGAAGCCCAGATCGAGCGGGGTGAACAGGTGCGGGAAAGACAAGGCGGAGGGACCGGTGGCGGGCGACATGATGTGGATACGCTGGCGTACGGATTGCGCACGATGCCGGCAAACCGGCCTGGCGGCAAGTCCTGACGCATGCAGCGGCCCTGCCGATGCCGGAGACGCCCGGCCGGCAACACACGCCTTCGCTGCCGCCCGCACGGGCGCGCGCCGATACGCAGGCGCTGCGCGCATCCATGCATCGCGGCGGCGACCTGAGCCAGACCGCCGCCTTACCAGCCGGCCAGCACCAGCTTACCGATCGTGCTGCCGCTTTCCAGTCGACGGTGCGCCTCGCGCAGCTGCTGCGCATTGATCGGCGACAGCGTCTCGGTATGCGTGGTGCGCAGCTCGCCGGCATCGATCAGGCTGGCCGCCCGGTTGAGGATGCGGTGCTGCTCGACCATGTCCTCGGTCGCGTAGCGCGCGCGCGTGAACATCAGCTCCCAATGGATGCCAATGCACTTGGATTTGTATGGGTCGCCGATCGACAACGGCCCGCGCGGCTCCACGATCAGGCCCACATGGCCCTGTGGCGCCAGCACTTCGCCCAGTGGCTGCCAGTAGCGGTCGGTGTCGGCCAGATTGAGCGCCGCGTCCACCGTTTCCAGCCCCAGCGCCTGCAGTTGCGGCTGCAGCGGTTGGTGATGATCGATCACGTGGTGGGCGCCCATTTGGCGAACCCATTCGATGCTCTCCGGGCGCGAGGCGGTGGCAATCACCGTGAACCCGGCATGCCGCGCCAGCTGGATCGCGATGGAGCCCACGCCACCCGCGCCGCCGATGATGAGCAGATGCCTGCCGCGATTGCGTGCACCGTCGAATGAAAAGGGCATGCGCTGGAACAGCAGCTCCCACGCCGTCAGGGTGGTCAGCGGCAGCGCGGCCGCCTGCGCGAAGCTGAGCGAGGTCGGTTTGCATCCGGCAATGCGGGCGTCCACCAACTGATACTGCGCATTGCTGCCCGGCCGCCCGATATCGCCGGCATAGTAGACCTCGTCGCCGACCGCGAAGGCGGTGACCTCCGGGCCGACCGCCTCGATCACTCCGGCTGCGTCGTAACCCAGGACCTTCGGCGCCTGCAGGGGCTGCGGCTTGGGCGCGCGCACCTTCGTATCGACCGGGTTCACGGAGATCGCCTCCACCCGCACCAATAAGTCATACCCCGACGGCGCCGCAGGTGCCGGAAGTTCCATGTCAAGCAGCGATTCGGGATCGTTGATCGGAAGATGGCGGGTGAGGGCGACAGCTTTCATTGGAGCGCTCCTGAGCGGGAGGTTCAGGGTGCGTTGTGGGGCAAGTCGCCTGCAACCATCCACCCCACAATTCAGCTCGGACAGGGCTTGGCGTTCACCAATGTAGTTTTCAAGGCAACCTGGAACGCTGAAAACCAGTCAGCACGGAACCGTATTCAAGTGACTTAATTGGGCTGCCGTTCATGCAGGCGCGCTATTCGAATTGGGCCCCCGGTCCTTTCCTTCATGAAGCTGTATACGTAGTATTGCTTGGCGTTGCGGGACCTGGTGATTGCTTTCACATGTTATATGACCGTTAACGCGATCTTCACCGAGGCCGGCTTAATCTGCGCCCCGATGGCTCTGGATGTGACGAGCATCTTTACCAAGCACAACGCCTCTATCGGTTTTATCTCCCAAAGAAGGAGCTGTATAAATGAACAAGAAAATTCTCACTGCCGCGTTGCTCGGCGGTCTGGCAGTTGCCCAGGCTGCTTCCGCGCAGGAGTTCGACGACCGTTGGTACCTGACCGGTAGCGCTGGCTTCAACTTCCAGGACAGCGATCGCCTGACCAATGATGCCCCGTTCGTCACCCTGGGTCTGGGCAAGTTCGTCAGCCCGAACTGGTCGATCGACGGTGAGCTGAACTATCAGAACCCGAACTTCGATGCCAACCAGGATCTGAACTGGAGCCAGTACGGCATCTCGTTCGACCTGCGTCGCCACTTCATCCAGGAAGGCCGCGGCTGGAACCCCTACCTGCTGTTCGGTCTGGGCTACCAGCGTTCGGAAGAAGAATTCGACGCGACCCCGAACCCGGTTTCGCCGGGCCAGCAGAAGGACGGCAACTTTGCCGCCAAGGCTGGTGTCGGTCTGCAGACCACCTTCGACAAGCGCGTTGCCGTGCGTGCCGAGTTGGCCTACCGCGCTGACTTCAACGACCAGAGCGTTGCTGCTCCGCAGGAAGACTGGTTCGGCGACGTGCTGGCTTCGGTCGGCGTCGTGATCCCGTTGGGACCGGCTCCGTCGACCGCTCCGCCGCCGGCTCCGGCTCCGGTTGCGCCGAGCTGCGCCGATCTGGATGACGACGGTGACGGCGTCAACAACTGCGACGACAAGTGCCCGAACTCGCAGCCTGGCCAGACCATCGGTCCGGACGGTTGCCCGGTTCCTGTCTCGATCGACCTGAAGGGCGTGAACTTCGACTTCAACAAGTCGACCCTGCGTCCGGATGCCGTTTCGATCCTGAGCGAAGCGACCGAGATCCTGAAGCGCTACCCCGACCTGAAGGTCGAGGTTGCCGGTCACACCGACTCGAAGGGTACCGACGCGTACAACCAGAAGCTGTCCGAGCGTCGTGCGACCACCGTGTACGACTACCTGACCAAGAACGGCGTCGATGCGTCGCGTCTGGTCGGCCCGATCGGCTACGGCGAGAGCCGTCCGATTGCTCCGAACACCAACCCGGATGGTTCCGACAATCCGGAAGGTCGTGCGAAGAACCGTCGTACCGAGCTGAACGTCCAGAACTAATCGGACCGCTAGCTTTGTTGCAGACAAAACCCGGCCTCGTGCCGGGTTTTGTCTATGCAGGCTCGGGAAAAGCGCGCTCAAGCGCTGCCGATCCTGTCTGTGTTGCCATCCATGCACGGTTCCTGTTGAAACAGCGTTCATCGCTGCCTACACTCGCCGCGTCAACACCACACTCATACTTGGAAGAACCCGATGCTGCGTACCGCTACGGCAGGACTGCTCTGTCTCGCTCTGATCCCCGCTGCCTACGCCGCTCCAAACTGCGCCGGCAGCATGGTGTCCCAGCCACTGCCGTTGCCCGCCACCGTCGTTGCACCCGCGGCTGCCGAGTTCTACACCCGTAGCGTGCAGCTGGGCATGCCTACCGGCGTGCTGGCACAGCCCTATAGCAGCGACCAGTCGGTGGATCGTGTGCTGCTGCGCCTGCGCGTGGAAGGTTGCCAGGATCTGGCCAAGGTCATTCCACCCGGTGGCACCGTCAACCCGAACGACCCGGCGGCCTACAAGGCCACGACCGCGTTCGACAACACCCCGTGGCGCTTTGACATGAGCCAGAACGGCAAGCGCATGACGGCAGAAGAATTCGATGCCTGGATGAAGGCTCGCGGTGTGCGCGTGGTCAAGGCACGCCCGGCCGCTGGCGCGGCACCTGCAGCGGCAGCGCCCGCAGCACCTGCGGCCGACGCCAAGTCGGTCGAAAACAAGTAAGCCCTGCGGTCGGGACGGCATGCCCCGGCGACCTGCGCCGGCAACGTCCCGGCAGCGTCAGCGTGGTCCGGGGGCGGGCGTCGCGGTGCGCGTATCCGCGGCCGCATCCGCCAATGCCGCGCCACGCCATGGGCTGGCGCGCGTACTGTCCAAGCTTGGCGTGTGTTCGCGCACCGAGGCGGCGCGCTGGATTGCAGATGGCCGCGTGAGCGTGTCGGCGCGTGTGGTGCGCGACCCCGAATTTCCGATCCGCGGCGATCAGCAATCGTCCATCGCTGTCGATGGGCAACCGCTGGCGGGACTGGCGCGTTGCTACCTGATGCTCAACAAACCGCGCGGCGTGGTCACCACCGTGCGCGACGAGCAGGGCAGGGACACGGTCTACCGTTGCTTCGATGGCGCCGGCTTACCGTGGATCGCGCCGGTAGGGCGCCTGGACAAGGCCAGCGAAGGCCTGTTGCTTTTCAGCAACGACCCACAGTGGGCGGCGGCGGTGACCGACCCGGCGACCGGACCGGACAAGACTTACCACGTGCAGATCGATTGCCGTCCCAGTGCCGCGCAACTGGCGCAACTGCAGGCCGGTGTGGTCGATCCCGATCCGCAGGGCCAGGGCGTACTGTTGCGCGCCAAGCAGGTCAGCGTACTGCGCGAAGGCGAGCGCAATGCCTGGCTGGAAATCGTGCTGGACGAAGGGCGCAATCGGCAGATCCGCCGGCTGGTGGCCGCAGTCGACATCGGCGTATTGCGGTTGGTGCGCGTGGCGATCGGCCCGCTGGCAATGGGGGAGCTGGGCAAAGGCGCGTGGCGGATGCTGAGCGCCGAGGAAGTCAGTGCGTTAGTGCCGGCGGCGCACGCCAGCGCGCCAGACGCGCGCTGAGCAGGGCGCTCACCACTTCGTAAGCGCGGGCGTCGCCGGCGCCGTTGGCATCGTGGCGGCGACCCTTGGCGTGATTGCAGCCGGCACAGGCCAGCGCCAGGTTGCGCGCATCGTTGGCATCCTCGCCCACCAATGCGCACAGCGACGCCGCCGCGCGCCGACCGAACCAGGCCTGCGGCACCACGTGTTCGAGCGTGGTGTGGCCAAGCGGTTCGCCGTCGGCGCGCACCTGCAGATGCCGACGGCAGTGCAGGCAGCGCGTTTCCCAATGGCCGTCGCGCAGCTGCGCCTGCGCATCGGTCTGCGCCGCCAGCAGCAGCCGTTGGCGCAGCACCGTGCGCATGCTCAGGCGTCGATGACCTTGAGTTCGCGCCCGATCTTGATGAACGCTTCGATCGCTCGATCCAGGTGCTCGCGCGTATGCGCTGCGCTGATCTGGGTGCGAATGCGCGCCTGGCCTTTTGGAACCACCGGGAAGAAAAAGCCGATGGCGTAGATGCCTTCCTCCAGCAAGCGCTCGGCGAATTTTTGCGCCAGCGGTGCGTCGTACAGCATCACCGGGCTGATCGGATGCACGCCCGGTTTGACGTCGAAACCGGCGGCGGTCATGCGTGCGCGGAAATACGTGGTGTTTTCGACCAGCTGCGTCCGCAGCTCGCCGGCGGCATCCAGCATTTCGAAGGCTTTGATGCCGGCAGCCACCACGTGCGGCGGCAATGAATTGGAGAACAGGTAGGGACGCGAACGCTGGCGCAGCAGCTCGATCACTTCGCGCTTTGCGGTGGTGAAGCCGCCCAATGCGCCGCCCATGGCCTTGCCCAGCGTGCCGGTGAAGATGTCGATCTGGTCGAGTACGCCCTTGACCTCGGCCGAGCCGCGGCCGGTGTCGCCGAGGAAGCCGGTGGCATGGCATTCGTCGATATGCACCAGCGCGTTGTATTTGCGGGCCAGGGCAGTGATTTCGTCGAGCGGTGCGATGAAGCCGTCCATCGAGAAAACGCCGTCGCTGGTGATCAGCTTGGTCTTGCACCCGGCGGCGTCGGCGGCCTGCAGCTGCGCTTCCAGGTCGGCCATGTCGCAGTTGGCGTAGCGGAAGCGCTTGGCCTTGCACAGGCGCACGCCGTCGATGATGGAGGCATGATTGAGCGCATCGGAAATGATGGCGTCGTGCTCGCCGAGCAGCGGTTCGAACAGGCCGCCATTGGCATCGAAGCAGGCTGCGTAGAGGATGGTGTCTTCGGTGCCGAAGAACGTGGCGATGGTGCGTTCCAGTTGCTTATGCAGATCCTGGGTGCCGCAGATGAAGCGCACCGAGGCCATGCCGAAGCCGTGGCTGTCCAGCGCGTCCTTGGCGGCCTGGATGATGTCCGGGTGGTCGGCCAGGCCCAGATAGTTGTTGGCGCAGAAGTTCAGGACGCGGCGGTCATCGGCCAGCGTGATCTCCGCTGACTGCGGGCCGGTGATGATGCGCTCGGACTTGAACAGGCCCTGGGCCTGGATGGCGTCCAGTTCGGCGGCGTAATGGGCGGTCAGCGCGGCGGGAACGGTGGTCATGGCGGTCGCAGTGGCAAAAGAAGCGCGATTTTAACGATCACGGTGGCATACCACTACGTCATGCAAAATCGGCATAAGCGGCGGCGCTGATGTCATTTCACCGCCTGCGTGCCGCTGCGCAGCATGGCATGCTTGCTGTTCAGCTGTGCTCAATCGGCCAGGAGATCGTCGTGACATATTCCCGTTTCCGTTTTACCTCCTTTCTTTTCGCCTTGCTGGTCCTGGCCGGCCCAGCTGGCGCACGCGAAATCGGGCTGCTCAACGTGAGCTACGATCCTACCCGCGAGTTCTATCGCGACTACAACGCCGCCTTTGCAGCGCAGTGGAAACAGCAGCACCCGCAGGACACGGTGACCGTGGAAACTTCGCACGGCGGCTCGGGCAAGCAGGCGCGCGCGGTGATCGATGGCATCGAGGCCGACGTGGTGACCTTGGCGCTGGCCTACGACGTGGATGCCATCGCGCAGAAGGCCAAGCTGATCGAGACCGATTGGGAAAAGCGCCTGCCCGACAACAGTGCGCCGTATACCTCGACCATCGTGTTTCTGGTACGCAAGGGCAACCCGAAGAACATCCATGACTGGCCGGACCTGTTGCGGTCTGGCGTGGCGGTGGTGACGCCGAACCCGAAGACCTCCGGAGGCGCGCGCTGGAACTATCTGGCCGCCTGGGCATACGCCGACCACATCTTCAAGGGCGACCGCGAGCGCACCGTGCGCTATATGCAGGCGTTGTTCCGCAACGTGCCGGTGCTGGATACCGGCGCACGCGGCGCCACCACGACGTTCGTGCAGCGCGGTATCGGCGATGTGCTGCTGGCCTGGGAAAACGAAGCGCTGCTGGCGCGCGAGGAACTGGGCAAGGACAAGTTCGAGATCGTGGTGCCGAAGTTGTCGATCCTCGCCGAGCCGTCGGTGGCGCTGGTGGACAAGAACGTCGACAAGCATGGCACCCGCGAGGTGGCCGAAGCCTACTTGCGCTATCTGTATGCGCCTGAAGGTCAGAAGCTGGCAGCCAAGCATTTCTATCGCCCGCGGCATCCGGAATTTGCCGACCCGGCCGACATCGCGCGGTTTCCGGAGATCAAGCTGGTGACCATCCAGCAGGCGTTCGGCTCCTGGGAGAAGGCCCAGCAAGAGCACTTCGCCGACGGTGGCGTGTTCGACCAGATCCAGGCCAACAAGTAAGCAATGTCGATGTCGGTTGCACCCCACCCAGCGCCGTCATCGCGCCGACGCGTGATGCCGGGGCTGGGCCTGAGTCTGGGAATCACCTTGACCTGGCTTGGCCTGATCGTGCTGATCCCCCTGCTGGGTGTCTTCGTCAAGACCATCGGTCTGGGCTGGGAGGGCCTGTGGCGGGTATGGAGCGAGCCACGCGTGCTGTCGGCGCTGCGGGTGAGCTTCGGCACCGCGTTTGCGGCCGGTGCCTTCAACGCGGTGATGGGCACCTGGGTGGCGTGGGTCTTCGTGCGTTACAGGTTTCCAGGCAGGCGTTTTTTCGATGCGGTGATCGATTTGCCGTTCGCGTTGCCCACCGCGGTGGCTGGCATTGCGCTGACCGCGCTGTATGGCGGCAACGGGTGGGTGGGACGCTGGCTGGAGGCGATCGGGATCAAGGTGGCCTACACGCAACTGGGCATCGTGCTGGCGTTGGTCTTTGTGGGCCTGCCCTTCGTGGTGCGGGTGGTGCAGCCGGTGCTGGCCGAGAGCGATCGTGAAATGGAGGCTGCCGCCGCCACCTTGGGCGCCTCGCGGTGGCAGACGGTCTGGCGGGTGGTGCTGCCGGGGGTGTGGCCTGCGGTCCTGACCGGATTTGCGCTGGCGTTTGCACGCGGCGTGGGTGAATACGGCTCGGTGATCTTCATTGCCGGCAACCTGCCCAATTCCACCGAGATCGCGCCGCTGCTGATCACCATCCGGCTGGAAGAATTCGACTACGCCGGCGCGACTGCCATTGCCGCGGCCATGTTGTTGCTGTCGTTCGTGATCTTGTTGGTGGTCAATACGCTGCAGGCACGGCTGCTGCGCTATCAACGGAGGCCCGCATGAACGATGCTGTTTCATCGCTGCCTTCCATGTTGCCGATCCATGCCATGACCAAGCAGGCGCGTCGCATCAGCGATTCGGCCACCAATGAGCCGCGGTGGGTGCAATGGCTGATGATCCTGGGCGCCGTGCTCTTTCTGCTGGCGTTCTTGCTGCTGCCGCTGGTGCTGGTGTTCGCCGAGGCGTTGCGTGGCGGTTGGGAAACCTTCCTGCATGCGGTGGTCGACCCGGACGCGTTGTCGGCGATCAAGCTGACCTTGCTGGTGACGGCGATCGTGCTGCCGTTGAATCTGGTCTTCGGCGTGGCCGCGGCGTGGGCCGTCAGCAAGCATCAGTTCCGGGGCAAACGCCTGCTGGTCAGCCTGATCGACCTGCCATTCTCGGTGTCGCCGGTGGTGGCGGGCTTGATCTTCGTGCTGATCTTCGGCCGCAACGGCTGGGCCTGGCCGCTGATCGACGAAGGCTGGCATGTGCAGCTGCCGGCGCTGGGCGACCTTGTGATCCAGCTGCCGCGGATCGTGTTCGCGTTGCCAGGCATCGTATTGGCGACCACGTTCGTAACCTTCCCCTTCATCGCGCGCGAATTGATGCCGTTGATGGAGCAGCAGGGCAGCGACGAAGAACTGGCGGCACTGAGCCTGGGCGCGAACGGCTGGCAGATGTTCTGGCGGGTGACGCTGCCCAGTATCCGTTGGGGCCTGTTGTACGGTGTGCTGTTGTGCGCGGCGCGTGCGATGGGCGAATTCGGGGCGGTGTCGGTGGTGTCCGGGCATATCCGTGGACGCACCAATACGCTGCCGCTGCACGTGGAAATTCTCTACAACGAATACGCCTACAGCGCCGCATTTGCCTGCGCGTCGCTGCTGGCATTGACCGCGCTGCTGACGTTGGCGCTGAAGACGTATCTGGAATGGCGACACGGCGATTCGCTGGCCGCCAACCACCGCCATTGAGGTGACCATGGGCATCCGCATTCACCGCCTGCGCAAGCAGTTCGAGACCTTTACTGCGCTGGACAACATCGACCTGGAAGTGCGCCAGGGCGAGTTGCTGGCCTTGCTTGGGCCCTCCGGCTCGGGCAAGACCACGCTGCTGCGGATCATGGCCGGGCTGGAGCATGCCGATGGCGGGCAGGTGCTGTTCGGCGATGAAGATGCCACCCGCATGAGCGTGCAATCGCGTCGGGTCGGCTTCGTGTTCCAGCACTATGCGTTGTTCAAGCATATGGACGTGTTCGAGAACATCGCATTCGGCTTGCGCGTGCGCCGCGGCAACGCGCGTTGGGCCGAAGCGCGCATCCGTGCCCGGGTGGAGGAACTGCTGGCGCTGGTTCAGCTGCAGGGCCTGGAACAGCGTTATCCCACCCAGCTCTCCGGCGGCCAGCGGCAGCGCGTGGCGCTGGCGCGCGCGCTGGCGATCGAACCGCGCGTGCTGTTGCTGGACGAGCCATTCGGTGCGCTGGATGCGCAGGTGCGCCGCGACCTGCGCCGTTGGCTGCGCGAGTTGCACGAACGTACCGGCCTGACCACGGTATTCGTCACCCATGACCAGGAAGAAGCCCTGGAACTGGCCGACCGCGTGGCCATCCTCAATCGCGGCCGCATCGAGCAACTCGACACGCCGGCCATGATCTACGACAAGCCGGCCTCGCCCTTCGTGTATTCGTTCGTGGGTGCGGTGAACCGGATTCCTGGGGTGTTGGCGCAGGGGCAGATCCAGGTGGCTGGGCACGCACTGCCCCTGGCCAACGCTGCGCTGGTTGCAGGGCCGGTCGAGGTGTATGTGCGGCCGGAGGATCTGGTGCCCGACGCGGCGGGCTGGCCGGCCACGGTGGCGTGGTCGCAGCGCAGTGGCTCACGCCTGCGTCTGCGCGCAACGCTGGAGCCGGCGGGCAATGAAGTGGAAGTGGAACTGCCGGCCTCTGCCGGCAGCTTTCAGCCAGGGCAGCAAGTGCGCTTGGCAGCAAGGCAGTACGGGATATTTCCCGCGTAAGCAGGCGCCGGCTGCGGTCCGGGCCCGCCGGAATGGATGTGCGAGACGTAGGTTTCGCCTTCGCCGCGACGAATCTCCAATTCCCAATCCCGGCTTCCGAACATCAAGATTCGGCGCAAGCGGTCGATGACATCAACACCTGATTCGCGCATGGGCTCTTGAGTGTGTGCGCTGGATCAAGCGAACGCGACTTTCATGTTGCGCTGCAATGACAGTTGGACTAATAAGTCTTGGCAGCCTCGCTTCGCGCCATCCCACCGTTCATCGCTCCAGGAGATGCCCATGAAGTCGTCCCCGCTCGCTTGTTGTCTGTCGTTACTGCTGCTCGGCGTTGCGCCGCTTGCGCAGGCGCAGGACGAAGATGCGTCTACATCGCCGTTCAGTGGCACCTTTGCGGTGACCAGCGATTACCTGTTCCGCGGTATTTCGCAGACGAATGAAGAGCCTGCGTTTCAGGCCGGTCTGACCTACAAGACGCCATTCGGGTTGTACCTGGGGACCTGGGGGTCCAACGTCGATTTCGGCGCCGGCGATCCGGATTGGGAAGTTGATGGTTTCGTCGGCTACAACACCGACCTGGGCAGCCACTGGAACTTCGACGTCATGATCAACCGCTACCAGTATCTGGGAGCGGGCGCATCCAACTACGCAGAGCTGATCACCAAGACCACGTTCCTGAAGACCTATAGCGTGACGGTCGCCTACACCGACGATCTCTACGGCAGCAAGACCGATGGCTATTACTACGCCTTCGATGCCAACTGGACGTTGCCGTACGACTTTACCCTCAGCGCGCACGCAGGGCATAGCGTCTACACCTCGTCGCTGAGTCAGGTGGATCACGACTACAACGATTTCGGCGTCAACGTCGGCAAGACGTTCGGCCCGCTGGGTTTGAGCGTGGGTTATTACGACACCAGCAAAGCCGCCGAATTCGGCTTCGGTCGTCAGAATTCGCAGAACCATCTGGTGGCGACGGCGACGGTTGCTTGGCCGTGATGGCGATTGGTTGAAGTGGCTCTGGCAGCGCGCAGAGTCGTCGTCATGCGGAAGCGTTGACGCACCGGGTTTTGTGCCTCTGCGTCCAAGTTAGGTCAAGACTCGAGGCCTGGCTGGTTGGATTTTTGAGTGACTGCAGCTTGCGGATCGATCACGTGTAGAGCCGCCGATCTGCGGATCTTCTGCAGGGTCCTTGCCCGCTCACCGTCGCGAGTGGCGAGGGCATCGTGCCCTCGACCACTAGGCTTTTATCCAGACCCTAGCCGACCCCGCGTCGCATGAGACGCTTCGCTAGCTCCTGAAAATCGCTCGCCGCATTCGTCAGCCCGCGTAGGTCAAAAACGCAAAAGGCGCCTCGCGGCGCCTTTCGCACATCTGCAGTGTCAGCCGATCAATTCCAGCTCAGCACGACCTTGCCGGCCTTGCCTTCTTCCATCAGGTCGAAGCCTTTCTGGAAATCGTCGATCGGCAGCTGATGGGTCAGCACCTTCTGCAGCGGAAAACCCGACAGCACCAGCTGCGTCATCTTGTACCAGGTCTCGTACATCTTGCGGCCATAGATGCCCTGCACGGTGAGGCCCTTGAAGATGATCTTGTCCCAGTCGCAACCGGCGCCACGCGGCATGATGCCGAGCATGGCGATCTTGCCGCCGTGGTACATGCAATCGAGCATGTCGTTGAACGCGCGCGGGTTGCCACTCATTTCCAGGCCCACGTCGAAGCCTTCCATATGCAGGTCGGCCATGACGTCCTTGAGCGAGGTCTTGGAGACGTTGACCACGCGCGTGGCCCCCATGTCTGCAGCCAGCTTGAGCCGGAAATCGTTGACGTCGGTGACCACCACATTGCGCGCACCGATGTGCTTGCAGATGCCGGCGGCAATGATGCCGATCGGGCCTGCCCCGGTGATCAGCACATCTTCGCCGATGACGTCGAATTCCAGCGCGCAATGCGCGGCATTGCCGTAGGGGTCGAAGAACGCGGCAAGCTCGGACGGAATCTGGTCCGGGATCGGCCACAGGTTGCTGGCCGGCATCACCATGTATTCGGCGAAGGCGCCGTTGACGTTGACACCGATCCCGACCGTGTTGGGGCACAGGTGCGGACGGCCGCCACGGCAGTTGCGGCAATGGCCGCATACGATGTGGCCTTCGGCCGACACCCGTTGGCCGACCTGGTAACCGGTCACTGCCGAACCGAGCTCGGCCACGCGGCCGACGAATTCATGACCGATGGTCAGGCCCGGCTTGATCGTGCGCTGGCTCCACTCGTCCCACAGGTAGATGTGCAGGTCGGTGCCGCAAATGGCGGTCTTTTCCAGCTTGATCAGCACCTCGTTGGGGCCGGGCGTCGGCACAGGCACCTGTTCCAGCCAGATGCCCTTGTTTGCTTCGCGCTTGACCAGCGCCTTCATCGTCTGCGCCATCTGGCGGAACCTGCTGAGTGAAAGTAAGCCGGCAATTATAGGCGTCGCGGCCTGCATGCCATGCGGCGGTGCGGGAATGGACATCGTGCCGCCCTGGATCCACGGTGGGCCAGGGCCGATCCGGCCCGTGCCCGGTGGGACGAAGTTGGCACCTGAGCGCAGGATGAGAGCCGCCGTCCAGACCTGTCGCTGCCTGCGAGGGCTAGCGCGTTGGGCCCTCGCAGGCGTGCGTCATCGCCGCCAGCTTCGCTCCAATGCTTGTCAGCCTAGCTTAGAACTTCACATCCAGGCTCATGAAGTACTGCCGCGGTGCGCCGACCACCATGGTCTGGTTGTAGCCATCCGGATCGGAAGCGACGTAGCCGTTGGTGCCGGTGCTGGCAAAGTAGCGCTTGTCGGTGAGATTGCTGATGTTGAGCGCCAGCGCCACATCCGCTACCCCGCCGACACGGCCGAAGTCGTAACGCGCGCCGGCATTGAACAGCCAGTACGACGGCACCTGCGAATCGTTGAGGAAGGTGATGTAGCGCTTGTCCACGTACTTGCCGTCCAGATCCAGGCGCAGGTTGCCGATCTGGTAGCTGGCGCTGGAAGAGAACATCAACGCCGGGATGCCGACCACGTCCTTGCCGGAGGTGGCGACCACGCCGTTGTTGAGGTAATCGTCCTGGTAACGCGAGCGGTTCCACGACAACGAGTTCAACCAGCTCAGGCCTTCGGTCGGGCGCCACATCAGCGCCAGATCCGCGCCGGCGCTGTGCACCGCGCCGACGTTGCTCAGGATCGAGGCGCAGGTCTGCACCGCGGTGCACGGCGAGGTGGTCAGCAGGCGGTTGGAGAACTTGGTGAAGTAGGCGTCGGCCGAGAGCTGGAACTGCGCATCCTGCACGCGATAGCCTACCTGCACGGTCTGCGATTGTTCCGGCTCCAGCGTGGAGCGGCTGCGGTCGAAGGCGGCCTGCGAGGTGGCGAACGGGGTGAAGCCGAACGCCGCGATGTTCTTGCTGTAGGACGCGTACAGGTCCTGGCGTTCGTCGAGCTTGTAGTTCACGCCCAGCTGCGGCAGGGAATTATCTTCGGCGCGGATGCGGCCCTGTGCCAGCGCGGTGGTCGGCACCAGCGATTGCGCGCGCGTGGTGGTGCTGAGCGCCTTTGCGCCGTAATTCAGGGTCAGGCGGTCGTCGAGCAGGCGCACGGTGTCCTGCACATACAACATCCGGGTTTGCGTGGTGTAGCGCTGCAGGAAGTCGCGACGGAACGGGGTCTGTGCTTGGTAGACGTTGTAGAGCGAGGTGTAACCTTCGTTGCCGAGCGCGAAGTAATTGCGGCCCTGCGTGGTGCGCGCGTTTTCTGCCCATGCGCCCACTTCCAGATCGTGATTGCCCCACGACCATTTCAATGCGCTGGTGCCGCCGAAGCGGTCCAGGCCGTAGTCGGTGGTGCGCATCGACACTGGAATCTGCGCGGAGGTGCGCACGTACGGCGTCACCCATTGGCCTTCGCCACGATTGCCGTGGTAATAGCCACTGGCATCGAGCGTGGCGCCGCCAAACACGAAGCTGCCAGACAAGCCTGCCAGGTTGTCGCGACGCAAGCCGCCGCCGGCGTAATAACTGGCATCGAGCCAGCTGTAGTCGCTGGGCAGACCGGCAAGCGATTGTGGGTAGCCGTTGGCCACACCGCTGGTGGCCCCGGTGTTCTGGTAGGCGCGTGCCATCTGCACGGCGGTGGCCCAATCCGGTTGCAGGTAATCGTAGTCCCAGCCGAGCGCGCGCTGGCTGGTCAACGACAGATCCATGTAGTCGTATTCCTTGCGCCGCGAGGTGTCCACGAACAGGCTCAGGCGGTTGCCGTCGCCCCATTGGTACACGGTCTTGAGATTGGCCTGTTCGGATGTCTGATCGCCATAGCCCTTCCACTTGTCGGTGCTGGCATTGGCGTAGGACAGATACGCCGACAACCCATCGCGATCGCCGGTGTCGGCACGCACGAAGGTGCGGCGCGTTGCATCGCTGCCCACCGTCTGCACCAGGCGTGCGCCGGGCGTGGTCTGCGGGTCGGCCGAGTAGAACTGCATGGTGCCGCCAAGATTGGTGTTGGAGGCGGTGCCGAGCGCGCCTGCCCCTTGCGCAATTTCCACCGAACCGAGGTTTTCCGAAATGATGGCGCGCGTGATGTGCAGGCCATTGGTCACGCCATAGCTCATGTTGCCCAGTGGAATGCCATCGAGCGTGTAACCCAGACGGCTTTGATCAAAGCCGTGCAGGGTCACCTGCGTGGACCATTCGTAGGTGCCGAATGGATCGGCGGACTGGAACTGCACGCCCGGCAGTTTTTCCACTGCCTTGAATGCGCTGCTACCGGGCGTCAGCTGCTCGATGTCCTGCTGGCTGATGCGTTGCACCTGGCGCGTGCTGCCTTGTGACACCACGTTGATCGCATCCAGTTGCGTGGCATTGGCGGCGGCATCGGCGGTCACCGCTGCCTCTGCCGGAGCCACGGCAGCCGGGTCGGCCGGTGTCGCAGCCTGCGAAATGACGGGAAGCAGCGTTGCCAGGGCAAGCGCCAGCGGGGTGACATGAAAGCGACGAGCGGAAGTCATGGGGGAGTCCTGTTCGGCCACGGCTGAGGGCGGACGCACGGTGCAAAGCCGGCGTTTCGCGACGCAGGGTGTCAACGGCTCATGAAACATTGATGACGGTCGCTGTCGCAAAACTGTCGTGCTCGCCCGCTATACGTGTCGTGTCCAGCCGCGCTGCGCGGTGACAAAGGCACCACTTTCTTTGCAGGTTCTGCCGCCATGACGTCTTCTTCCTCGCGTCGCGATTTCCTCAAGCGCGTTGCCGCGCTCACCGCTGCCGGCGCCTTGCCGTCTTCGATCGGTCGCGCACTCGCGCTGCCGGCCAACGCGCGGACCGGCACGTTGCGCGATCTCGAACATGTGGTGATCCTGATGCAGGAAAACCGCTCGTTCGATCATTATTTCGGCGCGCTACGCGGCGTGCGCGGCTTTGGCGATCCGCGCGCGCTGCAACTGCGCGATGGCCATGCGGTATGGAGTCAGCCCACGCCCGACGGACGACGCTTGCTGCCGTTCGCGTTCGATTCGCAAACTACCTGCGCGCCCTTGATCAAGAGTCTGGATCATTCCTGGAAGGCCGGTCATGGGCAGGACCCGGTACGCTGGGCCGAATACGATGCGTGGGTACCGTACAAGGGGGAATTGACGATGGGATATTTCCAGCGTCACGACATCCCGTACTACCACGCGCTTGCCGACGCGTTCACCATCTGCGACGGCTATTACTGCTCGCTGCACGGGCCGACCAATCCCAACCGCATGTATCTGTTCACCGGTACCAGCGGTCCAAGCGTGGGCAACGTTGGCGCCCAGGCGGTCACCAATGCCGACGATGGCAACTGGACCGCCGACATGGCGCGCGACAAGCCCGGCTACGCAGCACTGCGGTGGACCACGTACGCGCAGCGTTTGCAGGCTGCCGGCGTGGACTGGCGCGTGTATCAGGAATACGACAACTTCGGCTGCAACTCGCTGGCGTATTTCTCGCACTATCGCGATCTACGCGCCGACGACGAACGTTACCGGCGTGCACGTGCATGCGTGCCCGGTTCCACCGCGGACAATGCCGCCACCACCCAGGCCGAGCATCTGGTCGCCGCGATCGCTGCCGATGTGCGGGCCGATCGCCTGCCGCAGGTGTCGTGGGTCATTCCGCCCACTGCGTATTGCGAACACCCCGAAGCGCCGCCTGCATATGGCGAGTCCCTGGTGGCGCGTCTGATCGATGCGCTCACCGCCAATCCCGAGGTGTGGGCCAAGACGGCGCTGATCATCAATTACGACGAGAACGACGGCTTCTTCGATCACGTGCCCGCGCCGTTGCCGGCATTGGACGCACGCATGGGGCGCAGCAATGTCGACACGCGTGGCGAGGTCTACGACGGCGTGCCGATCGGCCTGGGCATTCGCGTGCCGATGCTGGTGATCTCGCCGTGGACGCGTGGTGGCTGGGTCAACTCGCAGGTGTTCGATCACACCTCGGTGCTGCGTCTGCTGGAACGCCGCTTCGGCGTGGCCGAGCCGAACATCAGCCCGTGGCGGCGTGCGGTCAGCGGCGATCTCACCAGCGTGTTCGACTTCCGCAAGCCGGACGATTCGGCGTTGAGCGCATTGCCGTCGGTCGACGACTATCGCGCACGCACCGCTGCCGTGCGCGATAAGCCGCTGCCATCTGTGCCTGCCGCCGCGACGATGCCGCGGCAGGAACCGGGGCAACGGCCGGCGCGCGCATTGCCATACGCCTTGCAGGTGCATGCACGCGTGCAAGACGGTGCCACCGTGCAGTTGCAGTTCGTCAACAGCGGCGCGGCGGCTGCGGCGTTCAACGTCTACAGCAGTGCGGCCAGCGGCGGGCCCTGGTATTACACGGTGCTGCCGGGCACGCAATTGGACGATGCGCCGATCGGGGCCACGCACGAGGGTGCATACGCCTTGCGCGTGCACGGACCCAATGGCTTCTTGCGCGAGTTCGCCGGGCGGGTGCCAAGTGCCACAGCGCCATCGGCCGCGCCATGGGTGGAGGCGCGACAGGAGGGCGACGCCTTGGTGCTGGAAATCGGCAATGCCGGGCAGCGCGCCTGCACCGTGCAGCTGCGTGCCCTGGACTACGCAGACCCAAGTGCGCGCACCTTGCCGCTGGCCGCAGGTCAGCGCGAGACCATTCGCCTGGCCCTTGCCGCCAGCGATCACTGGTACGACCTGGTGGTGGAACAACCGGGCAGCGCCTTCCGCTGCCGTCTGGCCGGACATCTGGAAACCGGCAGGCCCAGCCGCAGCGACCCCGCATTCGGCCGCGTCTAGGCCGGTGCTCGGCCGCGGTACGCAGCAGGCGAATCCGCTGACGCCTGCTGCGCGGCAAACGTGCGCGAGCGCGTGCGGAGCGCGCGCGTGCCGACCCTGCCATCGGCCATGGGTTTGCCAGTGGGTGTTGGCGTTACACTGTAACGAAAATGACCCGTGGGGCTGTCGATGCGTCCAAACCTGTTCGCCGTTTCCGTGCTGGCCACGTTGGCCGTCGCTTCATCTGCACAGGCGGGCGAGGGGATGTGGGTTCCACAACAACTGCCCGAGCTCGCCGGGCCACTCCAGCAAGCAGGCTTGCGGCTTTCGCCTCGGCAACTGGCCGACCTGACCGGCGATCCGATGGGCGCCGTGGTCGCCTTGGGTGGTTGCACCGCCAGCTTCGTCTCGCCGCAGGGTCTGGTCGTCACCAACCACCACTGTGCCTATGGCGCGATCCAGCTCAACTCCACCGCGCAAAAGAACCTGATCAAGGACGGGTTCAACGCCGTACGCCCTGCCGACGAGCTCAGCGCAGGGCCCAGTGCGCGCATCTACGTGCTCGATGCGATTGCCGACGTCACGGCGCCGGCAAAGGCCGCGATGGCCACTGCAGGCGACGATGCGCTCAAGCGCACGCTGGCCCTGGAGGATTTCAGCAAGCAACAGATCGCGTCCTGCGAAGCACAGCCGGGTTACCGCTGCCAGTTCTTCAGTTTTTCCGGGGGCAACGCCTACCGGTTGTTCAAGAGCTTGGAGATCAAGGATGTGCGCCTGGTCTATGCGCCGCCCGGCAGCGTGGGCAAGTTCGGCGGCGACATCGACAACTGGATGTGGCCGCGCCACACCGGCGATTTCTCGTTCTATCGCGCCTATGTCGGCAAGGACGGCAAGCCCGCCGCCTACGCCAAGGACAACGTGCCTTACCAGCCCAAGCACTTCCTGACGTTCGCCGACCAGCCACTGGGCGCCGGCGACTTCGTAATGGTGGCCGGCTATCCGGGCCGCACCAATCGCTACGCGCTGGCTGCCGAATTCGACAACACCGCCAACTGGACCTACCCGGTGGTCGGCCAGCAGTTGAAGGACGTGATCGGCCTGATCGAACAGGCAGGCAAGCAGGATCCCGACGTCCAGGTGAAATATGCCAGCACCGTCGCCAGCCTCAATAACTCCGCCAAGAACTTCGACGGCCAACTGGAAGGTTTCAAGCGCATTGGTGCGCAGGCCACCAAGCAGGCCGACGAAGCGGCAGTGCTGGCCTGGCTCGAGGGCCGGGGCGCGAGCGGGCGCAACGCGCTTGCGGCGCACGACACCTTGGTCAAGCTGCTCAAGCAGGCCCAGGCCACGCAACAGCGCGACTTCGTGCTGCGCCAGTTCGACTCCACCGGCACGGTGGGTGCCGCGGTGACGTTGTACCGGCTGGCGCTGGAGCGTGCCAAGCCCGATGCGCAACGCGAATCCGGGTACCAGGACCGCGACCTGCCGGCCATCGAAGCGACGATGAAGCAGATGGAGCGCCGTTACGTGCCGGCCATGGATCGTCAGCTGCAACGGTATTGGCTCGGCCAGTACCTGAAGCTGCCGGCCAACCAGCGCATCGCCGCGTTGGACCAGTGGTTGGGCGGCCGCGATGCGGCGGCCGTGCAGGCGGCCGTGGGCAAGCTCGATGGCACGGCGCTGGGGAGCACGCAAACGCGGGTGAAGTGGCTTGCCGCCGACCGGGCCGCCTTCGAAGCCAGCACCGACCCGGCGATCCAGTACGCCGTGGCGGTGACCCCGGCCCTGTTGCAGATCGAGCGCGAGGACAAACTGCGTACCGGCGAGCAGCTCAAGGCGCGGCCGGTGTATCTGCAAGCCCTGGCCGACTACAGGAAGAGCCGGGGCGAATCGGTCTATCCGGATGCCAATCTGTCGCTGCGCATCACCTTCGGCAACGTCAAGGGCTACGCCCCGAAAGATGGCGTGGCCTACACACCGTTCACTACCTTGGAAGGGGTGGCCGCCAAGGAGACCGGCGCCGATCCGTTCGATTCGCCCAAGGCCCTGCTGGATGCGGTCAAGGCCAAGCGCTACGCGGGGCTGGAGGACAAGCGCCTGGGCTCGGTGCCGGTCAATTTCCTGTCGGACCTGGACATCACCGGCGGCAACTCCGGTTCGCCGGTGATGGACGCGCAGGGCAAGCTGGTCGGCCTGGCGTTCGACGGGAATTGGGAGTCGGTGAGCAGCAACTGGATCTTCGACCCGGCAATGACCCGCATGATCGCCGTGGACAGCCGCTATCTGCGTTGGATCATGACCGAGGTCGCTCCGGCGCCACAGTTGTTGAAGGAACTCGGCGTGCGCTGAGGCGGGGCGGCCGGCGCGCAGGCGCCAGGGGTTATCATGCGGTCCCGTTTCGCTGTGGCGAGCGGGCCCCTCCCCCAAGGAACCTCCCAGCGCATGCGCATCCTGCTTGCTCGTCACGGCGAGACGCCGTGGAACGCCGAAGGCCGTTATCAGGGCCAGATCGATATTCCGCTCTCGCCGGTCGGCGAAGGCCAGGCGCGCGCGTTGGGCGAACGGCTGCATTCGCTGCAGATCGACCGCGCGGTGGCATCGCCGTTGTCGCGCGCGCAGGCCACTGCCAAGGCCGCGTTGGGCGTTTCGCGCGAGGCGCTGCTGCAGACCGATGCCGACCTGCAGGAAATTGCGCACGGCGAATGGGAAGGCCTGCTGGCCAGCGAGATCAACGACAAGGACCCGGCCCGCCTGCGCGCATGGCGCGAGGAACCGGATACCGTGTTGATGCCAGGTGGCGAATCGCTGCGTCAGGTGCTCGATCGCAGCTGGCGCGGCCTGGTGCGCGCCGCCGATGGGCTGGGCGCGCACGACACCTTGCTGGTGGTTGCGCACGATGCGGTCAATCGCGTGATCCTGTGCAAGATCCTGGGCCTGCCGTTGTCCAAGCTATGGAGCTTCCGCCAGGCCCCGACCACGCTGAACCTGCTCGAAGGCGATGACGTGGAGCATCTCGAAGTGGTGCGCCTCAACGACTGTGCGCACCACACACCGTTCTTTGGTGAGGCAAAGCATCGGGCGTTGTAAGGCGAGGCAAGGACGCTGGATCACCAATGACACGCCATGTCGTTGCAGGTGCCAAAATGCCGAACGTCGTTGATACACGCTTGCAGGTTTAGGTGAGTTGGTGGAACAGGCCTCGGTGCGGTTGCGTAGTCAACGCTCCGTGTCGGGGCTGCGTCTTGGGGTGATCGCTAAACGTCCTGGGATGCGCTGGTGACGGCGTTCGTCACCATGCGCGATCAACCGAGCTGCGTCGTTCTAACCAAGCACGCGCGATACATCCAACACCGACGTGGCGTGCGTTGCGCAAGCGCAAATGGCGATAATGTGCCCCTCTCTGCGCAGCCCTCCCCATGAACGCAACCGACTCTCTCTCCGCCTGGCTCGCCTATATCGAGCAGCAGCATCCCAACGCCATTGCCATGGGACTGGAGCGCGTGCGCGAGGTTGCCGCGCGGTTGCAGATCGCCGCGCAGGCCAAGCATGTCATCGTCGTGAGCGGGACCAATGGCAAGGGCTCGACGGTGGCCTTCATCGAGGCGATCGGGCGTGCCGCCGGCTGGAAGGTGGGGGCCTACACCTCGCCACATCTGCTGCGCTACAACGAACGCGTGCGCATCGATGGCTACGAGGCCAGCGACGCGCAGCTGGTCGACGCGTTCGTGGCGGTCGAAGCAGCACGCGGCGACACCGCGCTGACCTATTTCGAGTTCGGTACGCTGGCAGCGCTGTGGTTGTTTCAGCAGTCCGCACTGGATTTGGCCGTGCTGGAAATCGGCCTGGGCGGGCGCCTGGATGCGGTCAACATCGTCGATTCGGATGTGGCGGTGATCACTACTGTCGATCTCGATCACACCGACTGGCTGGGCGACGACCGCGAGGCCATCGGCACCGAGAAGGCCGGCATCATCCGCGCCTGGAAGCCGGTGGTGCTGGGCGAGATCGACCCGCCGTCCAGCGTGCTGCGTCGCGCCTACCAGCTGGGCGCCAATGCGATCCGTGCAGGCAGCGATTATTTCTTCGAGCCGATCGACACACCGCACGCTGAGGCCCCGCAATCCGATGCGCCGCACTGGCGCTGGCGCGATGTGGCGGTGACGCTGGAATTGCCGATGCCGGCATTGCACGCGCCGGTGCAACTGGCCAACGCCGCTGCCGCGATCGCCGCATTGCAGGCCTTGCCGGTGGAGGTGCCCGACGCGGCCTGGGCGCAGGGCATCGCTAACGCACAAGTGGCCGGACGACTGCAGCGGCTTGAGGTCGATGGCGTGCAGGTATTGCTGGATGTCGGCCACAACCCGCAGGCTGCGCGCGCGCTGGCCGCCGCGCTCGGTACGCAGGCGTATGCCGGCAGCACCCATGCGATCTACGCTGCATTGGCCGACAAGGATGTGCTGGGCGTGGTGGAGGCAGTGGCTGGGCAGATCGACCACTGGGTGCTGGCGGGGCTGGAAGGTGCGCGCGGCCAATCGGCGCAGGCCTTGCAGGCCCGCCTGCAAGGCAGTGCCGCCGCGCAGGCGCCGTGTCATCGCGATGTTGCCGGCGCAGTGCGCGCGGTCCTGGGCGCGGCCAGCCCCGGCGACCGCGTGCTGATCTTCGGCTCGTTTCACACCGTGGCCGACGCGCTTGGCGCACTTCGTTCAGCCCGCTGAGGTTGTCGGGGTGGCGCCGGCCTTATAATCGCCGCGGCACCCCGCCACGCCGCCTCTCGTCTCTTCCGTGGATACTGCTCTGAAACAGCGACTGATTGGCGCCATCGTTCTGGTGGCGCTTGCCGTGATCTTCCTGCCGATGCTGGTCAAGGGCCCCGCGCCGTCGAGCGGTGTGGCCGATGTGCCGCTCGAGGCGCCCGCAGCGCCCGCCAATGGCGAGTTCGAAACCCGCGAATTGCCGCTGGTCACCCCGGGCAATGCGCCGGCCGGTGGCGCGCTAGGCATGGCCGGCGCGCCGGCGCCGGTGCAGAACAACCCCGACGCCGCCGATCTGGCCGCTCCGTCCAGCGCGCCCTCGGCTCCTGAAGTGGCTGCCGGCAACTACGCGGTGAATTTCGGTGCATACGCCACCAGCGCCGACGCCGACGCGGTGATTGCGCGGCTCAAGCAGGCGCAGTTGCCCGGCTTCAGCGAAAAGACCCAGATCAGTGGCCGCCCGGCCTGGCGCGTGCGCGTGGGGCCGTATGCCGACCAGGCCCAGGCCGAATCGGCCCGCCTGCAGGCAGTGAAGGTGCGCAGCGACGTCAACGCCCAGGTGGTGACGTTGGACGCCAACGCCGCCGCGCCGGCGCCGGTCGCCAGCGCACCTGCGCCTGCGCCTGCACCTGCCGCCAAACCCGGCAGCAGCGTCGCCGCCGCCAGCACCACCGCCCCGACCAGGACCGAGAGCCTGCCGCCGGAACCCGCCAAGCCGGTGGCTGCCGCGCCCAAGCCGGCCGATGTGGCCAAGCCCGCGCCGGCCAAGCCCGAAGTTACCAAGCCTGTAACCGCTACGCCCGCAGCCGCCAAGCCTGAAGTGGCTGTCAAACCTGAGCCTGCCAAGCCGGTGGCCACCGCGCCGGCAGCGCCTGCCGCCAGTGCGGTCGGGTTTGCAGTGCAGCTGGGCGCGTTCGGTCGTGCCGAAGATGCCGACGCCTTGCGCGACCGCGTGCGCGCCGCCGGCTTCAGCGCCTTCGTCGAGCAGGTGCGGACCGACAAGGGCGCACTCAATCGTGTGCGTGTCGGACCGGTCGCCAATCGCAGCGATGCCGAACAGTTGCGCGCGCAGGTGGCAGCCAAGGTCGGTATCTCCGGCATGGTGCGTCCGCATCCGTAACCGCCATGCCGGCCGTAAGCAAACGCGGCCGCCGCACACGTGGCAGCCGCACACGTGGCAGCCGCTCGTACACTGCACTGCCGGCGGACCGCCACGTGTCTGTTGACTGCCTGCACTGCGCGCCTGCAGCTGCTGGATTTTCGAACGCCTCGCACCCATGGAGGGGAGGGCAATGACGACCGAGCCCAATTGCACTCACGGCGCGCGCGCCACGCGGAGAGGTTGCCCATGATCGACATGGTGCTGGGCGTCATCATTCTGGTGTCGGCCCTGTTGGGCTTGCTGCGTGGCTTTGTCGCCATCGTTGTGGGCACGTTGTCGTGGTTGCTGGCCGGCTGGGCCACCTTCCTGTTCGGCGGCGCGGCCGCGCGCTGGCTGGCCGATGGCAAGCACCCGTCTGCGACCGAATCGTTCGGCGGCTACGCCATGGTGTTCGTCGGTGTGCTGATCACCGTGGCGGTGATCGGCATGGTGATCCGCGCGGGCGTGGATGCGGTCAAGCTCGGCGGTACCGACCGCATGCTCGGGTTCGGTCTGGGCGTGGTGCGCGGCGCGTTTCTGGCCAGCGTGCTGGTGCTGTTGATGGGCTTCACGCCACTGCCGCGCGAGCCGTCCTGGCGCCAGTCGGTGCTGCTGCCCATGCTGCAGCCGGGCGCCGGCTGGATGCGGGCGCAACTGCCGGCCTGGCGGATGCCGTCGATGGAGATGCCATCAATGGAACTGGGCAACTTGCCCACGGAGTTGGGGAAGTTGCCTTCGGCAGGCGATAATACGGACCTGGGCAAGGCACTTGGCGGTTCCGGGCTGAGCGACACCATCACCCGTGCGCTTGGCAAACCCGGCAAGACGGCTGGCGACGGACGCGATCCGACGCAGGCGATGCCGGCCAACATCGATCCGGCGCAGGTTCGCGGCGGAGAAAGCGACCCGGCTCGGGTCGAATCCCAAGGCCAGGCACGGCCACCTTCACAGTAACGGCGCAAGCCGAAGCGGAGAACGCGCACCATGTGTGGCATCGTCGGTATTGTCGGCAACCAGAACGTCGCCGGGCAGCTGTATGACGGGCTGACCGTCCTGCAGCATCGTGGGCAGGACGCCGCAGGCATCGCCACCGCAGATGGCACGCGCCTGCGCGTGCAGAAGGCCAACGGCCTGGTGCGCGACGTCTTCGACGAAAAGAAGATGGCGGTGCTGGAAGGCCGCGTCGGCATCGCCCATTGCCGCTACCCGACCGCAGGTTCGGAAGGCATGGACGAGGCGCAGCCGTTTTACGTCAACTCGCCCTACGGCATCGCGCTGGCGCACAACGGCAACCTGATCAACACCGAGGCCTTGCGCCAACAGGTGTTCGAAGCCGACCGCCGCAATATCAATACCGATTCGGACAGCGAAGTGCTGTTGAACGTGTTCGCCTACGAGCTGGACGCGCAGCGCATGCTCACCCCCGAAGCGGCGATCCGCGCGGTGGCCGGCGTGCACCGCCGTTGCAAGGGCGGCTACGCGGTGGTCAGCGTGGTGCTGGGCCTGGGCCTGGTGGCGTTCCGCGACCCGCACGGCATCCGCCCGCTGGTGCTGGGCAAGCGCGAGCATGCCGAAGGCACCGAATACATCGTGTCCTCCGAATCGGCAGCGCTGGATATCCTCGGCTACCAGCGCGTGCGCGACGTGCGCCCGGGCGAAGCGCTGGTGATCACCGCGCGCGGCGAACTGTTCTCGGAAGTCTGCGCGGCGCCGACCAACAACGCGCCGTGCATTTTCGAGTACGTGTATTTCGCGCGCCCCGATTCGATGATCGACAACATCTCGGTGCACAAGGCGCGCATGCGCATGGGCCTGAAGCTGGGCGAAAAGATCCTGCGCCTGCGCCCGGACCATGACATCGACACCATCATTCCGATCCCGGACACCTCGCGCGATGTGGCGTTGGAGATGTCCAACGTGCTCGGCGTGAAGTACCGCGAGGGCTTCGTCAAGAATCGCTACGTGGGCCGCACCTTCATCATGCCGGGGCAGGGCGAACGGCAGAAATCGGTACGCCGCAAGCTCAACCCGATCCATCTGGAATTCCGCAACCGCGTGGTGCTGCTGGTGGACGATTCCATCGTGCGCGGCACCACCAGCCGGCAGATCGTGCAGATGGCGCGCGATGCCGGTGCACGCAAGGTGTACCTGGCCTCGGCTGCGCCGCCGGTGCGCTACCCCAACATCTACGGCATCGACATGCCGGCCGCCGAAGAGCTCATCGCGCATGGCCGCAGCGAGCTGGAAATCCAGGAGTTCCTGGGCTGCGACTGGTTGATCTACCAGGATCTGGAAGACCTGGAAGTGGCGGTGCGCGAAGGTAACCCGGACATCAAGCAGTTCGATTCTTCCTGCTTCAACGGCGAGTACATCACCGGTATCGAACCGGGGTATTTCGAACGCATCCAGCAGCTGCGCTCGGACGATGCCAAGAAGCGTCGCCGCGCCTGAGTCACCGAACCAGGTTGGCCGATTGGCCGCCCTGGTTGGCATGCGGATGGTGTCGGCAGCCAGTGGCAAACAAAACACTGCAGCCATCGACACGCTCGATGACGCGCGCCTGCGCAACGGGCAGGTACCTGCGACCGAAGGCGTGCAAGCGCAGTCCGTTTCTGCAGCGCGCCATTGCCCCGTACGGCCAACGGCATGAGCAGCGATCCGTTCGCAAGTGCGGATCTGTTCGACGCTGCGCGCCTGTGCCTGGACCAGGCCGACCCGCGACAGAAAGTCGCGCTGACCCAGCACTACGCAGCCGCCTTTCGCGAAGGCGTCCTGACGCTCGATCCGTCGGCGCCTGCGCCTGCGCCGATCCGCATGCCGGGGCGTCCGGCAACGCCGCTGCTGGTGCATCCGCGCGACTTGCCGCGCCGTGGACTGGGCACGCCGGAAGGGCGCGCCGCGTTTATTCACGCCATTGCGCACATCGAGCTCAACGCCATCGATCTGGCCTGGGATGCGGTGTATCGCTTCCGCGGGCTTCCCGCGGCGTTCTATGCCGATTGGGTCGCGGTGGCCGACGACGAATCGCGCCACTTCATGCTGCTGCGCGCACGATTGCACGCGCACGACCACGACTACGGCGATTTCGCCGCGCATAACGGGTTGTGGGAAATGTGCGAGAAGACGGCACACGACGGCCTGGCGCGCATGGCCCTGGTGCCGCGCGTGCTCGAAGCGCGCGGCCTGGACGTAACGCCGGGAATGATCGTCAAACTTCGTTCGCTCGGCGATGCCGCTACTGCCGAGGTACTCGAAACCATCCTGCGCGAAGAAGTGGCGCACGTGGCCGCCGGCTCGCGTTGGTACCGCTGGTATTGCGAGCAGGCCGGTGTCGAGCCGCGCGCACGGTTCAAGGCTCTGTTGCGCGAATACGCCGGCGGCTATCTGCATGGGCCGTTCAATCTGCAGGCGCGCCTGCTTGCCGGTTTCGACGAGGACGAACTAGCCGACCTGGTGGAGCAGGCTGGCTGAGCGTGGCCTGCATGCGAGCTGCGAATTTGCGTTCGTGGCCCGTGTCGTGGATCTACCTGACGCATGCGTGCGCAGATTTCAATGACGCCACCCACGCCGCGTCACGTCCCACAGATTGGGGAGCACCGTCAACGCCCATGGCCGATGGGGCGGGCATCGATGCACGCTGCGCCGCGCATGACGACGTGGCGGCGCTCGCCATCTGCACCGACGCCGACGCCGACGCCGAGGCGGCACGATGTCCTGCAACACAGGCGAGGATCGACGCATCCATCGCGTGGCGGACGCAGTCACGTCCAAGCGCATCGATCTGTATGACGACGCAGGATCGCCGCGTTGTCCGGGAAGATGGCCTGTGCTTGTTTGACACGCTGCTTCCGAACGCGCGCTCTGTAGGACTGTGCGCTGGTTCCCCGTTCGAGAGTTGCTGGAATCGCATCCAGGGATGGGTAAACATCACAGAAACATAATTTTCCGTTGCAACAACTTGCATTCGGTACAGGCACGCGCGCCCTAATGGCGTCCCGGGGACAGGGGCCCGGTGTTTCACATCCGTAACTTTCATGTCTTAGGAGAGAAAGACGATGAAGTCGAAGTCGATGTGCACCACGGTGGGTCTGATCGCCATGTGCCTGGCCGGCTCGGCCGCCGCTGCCGGCAAGCCGTTGTATCAAACCGGCCCTGCGCTGAGCCGCAGTGCCACCGCTACCGCTGCAGCCGAACCTTCGCTGCAGCGCCTGTTGAGCGCCCCGTCCACTGCCAACGCGCAGGTGGTTCAGCTCGACGCCGGCGCGGTGACCGCCTCGGAAAAATTGCTGGAACTGCAGCTGGATGGCCAGGCCATCACCGCCACCCAGGCCAAGGTCGATGCCCTGGAGGATGGCGACAGCGTGTGGTACGGCAATCTCGGTCCGCGTGCCGGCACCCGCGCACGCACGCTGTCTGGCGTGGACCCGCTGAACTCGGCCATCTTGGTGCGCAGCGGCGACACCGTGACCGGCACGATTCGCTACGCCGGCAAGCTCTACCGCCTGCGTCCGCTGGCCGATGGCCGCCACGTGCTGGTGCAGGTGGATGAGCAACGCATGCCGCAGGAGCATCCGGCCGACTACAGCCTGCTGCCGAAGTTCGACATGCCCGGCGATGGACGCGTGACGGCTGCCGCCGCCTCATCAGGTAGCCCGGCCACCATTCGCGTGCTGGTGGTAGCCACCAACAAGGCCGTGACCGCTTACGGCGGCAACATGCAATCGCTGGTGCAACTGGCGGTGGCCGAAGCCAACCAGGGCTACATCAACAGCAATGTCGGCATCACCTTGCAGCTGGCGCGCTACGAGACCACCAGCTACACCGAGACCGGCAACTTCACGACCGACCTGCAGCGTTTCCGCGTGACCAACGACGGCTACATGGACAGCATCCACACCAGCCGCAACACCTACACGGCGGATGTGGGAGTCATCGTGCTGGACAACAGCAGCTACTGCGGCCTGGCGTCGGGGATCGGCTCTAACGCTGCAAGTGCATTTGCGTCGGTGTACTGGGATTGCGCCACCGGCTACTACAGCTTCGCCCATGAAATCGGGCATCTGCAAAGCGCACGCCACGACGCCACCAACGACCCGAGCACCTCGCCGTACGCGTATGGCCACGGCTACCGTTACGGCAACAGCTGGCGCACCATCATGGCCTACGACTGCACCAGCGGTTGCCCGCGCCTGAACTACTGGTCCAACCCCAACATCAGCTACAACGGCGTGCCCATGGGCAATGCCAGCACCGCCGACAACCAACGGGTGCTGGTCAACACCAAGGCCACGATCGCCGCCTTCCGTTGAGTGTCTGCTGACCGATCCAAGCCCGGCCCGGCACCGCAAGTGCCGGGCTTTTTCAGCTACACCTGCGCGCATGGATCGCGCAGACTATAGGCATCGCCGGTGACTGCCGGCCCTGCCCTGTCGAGCGGAGCTCTCATGTCCACGTCCCTGCGTCACGCGCTTGTGTTCCTGGCCGCGCTGACGGTTGCCGGATGCAAGCAGCAACCGGCCGACCCTGTCGCCACGCAACCCCAACCTGCCGTGAGCGCACCGGCGCCGCCCCCCAGCGACGACGCGCAAGCCCGCGCGCTGCAGGCGCTCGAAGCCCGCTTGCAGGGCGACCATGTGTACCCGGATAACTGCATTAGCATCATGGCCGAGGACGGCGATGCGCCTGCGCCGGACACGTTCGATTTTGCGGTGCGCGAACGCCATGGCGACGGCTGCCCCGGCGACCCGCAGACCAGCCCGGTACGCGACCGGTTCCGCGTGCAGGCCGATGGCACGCTGCTGTGGTACGACGTGGTGAATGCCGATTTCGTCGACTACGCCGAGCGTGCGCGAAGCGCCCAGTGATGCGTTGCGGTCATTGATTGGCACACCTGACGATGCTGCGCGCCTCGATCGGCAAGCGCTGCCGATCCATCGTTGCGTCGCCGCGCGTCTGTGGCCTCAGGCGCGCTTTCGCGCATGCTGCATGCCCTGAATGCAGCACTGCGCCGCCGCGCCTGCCATGGCACGGCAATGTGGATCGGCTGTGTTACAGCGCCAACTGCTCCAGCGACACGCCATCGGCATCCACGCGCAGGACCGAGCCTTGCTCGTACCAGTCGCCCAGCACGATGCGCGTGCAGGTTGTGCCGCCGGCCTGCAAGGTGTGGATGGCAGGGCGATGGGTATGGCCGTGGATCAGTCGATCCAGCCCGTAACGCACGAAGGTGGCTTCCACTTCGGCCGGCGCCACGTCGGTGACGGTTTCGAAGCGCGACTGGTCGCCCTGCTTGAGTTCTGCATGCCGCGCCTGACTGGCCGCGCGCGCCTGCTGCGCGAACGCAACGCGTGCGGCCAGCGGCTGGGCCAGGAACTGCGCCTGGAACACCGGGTCGCGCGTCTGCGCGCGGAAGGCCTGGTAGGCCGTGTCGTCGGTGCACAGCAAGTCGCCGTGCATCAGTAGCGTGGTGTGCCCGTACAGATCGATGACGGTGGGGTCGGGCAGGATCCGGAAGCCCGCCCGTTGCGCGTAGGCTTCGCCCACCAGGAAGTCGCGGTTGCCGGCCATGAAGAACACCGGCACGCCCGAATCTGCCACTGCATGCAGGGCCACCGCCACTGCATCGGCGGCGGTGGATGGAGTGTCGTCGCCGATCCAGGCTTCGAACAGATCGCCCAGGATGTAGAGCGCGTCGCTCCCGGGCACCTGCGTACGCAGGAAGTCCAGGAACAACTCGGTGATCGCCGGCCGGGCCGGATCCAGATGCAGGTCGGAAATGAACAGGGTCGTCATTGCGCCATTGTACGGCGGCAGCGCGGGGCGGGAATCGGGAATCGGGAATTGGGAATTGGGAATTGGGAATTGGGAATTGGGAATCGGGAATCGGGAATCGGGAATCGGGAATCGGGAATCGGGAATCGGGAATCGGGAATCGGGAATCGGGAATCGCAGAAGCATTGCAGCTCCGCGGCGATTGGTGGGCCAACTCGCAACGACACCGCAGGCTGGCGATCGCCAGTCAGACATCCTGCGGGTCGCACGTGCCGTGGCACATGCGCGCGGGTGGGCACCCTTCCGTCAGTCCACCGCGTACCGTCAGCGCAAGATCCCCGCGAAGCGTCAGTGCAAGATCCCCTCTCCCTGCGGAACAGGGGTGGGGGTGAGGGTACGGGGCGAAGCCACGCGCTGAAGTCGCAATTGCTGCGCTGGGTTCTTTTCGACTTTTACGAAACGCCCATCGACGGCGAGTGCATGAGGCTTCGACGGTACCCTCATCGGCCCCTGCGCGGCCCCTTCTCCCCCACAAAGATGGCCAATGTCCCGAAGGGAGAAGGATGAAGCGAAGAGGTCTTGCTGCTGACTGGGCAGCGTCTTGGTCGCTGTCCGTTTGCCGTTACGCTTACCTGTCAGCGAGCCGCCATCACGCAACCCCCAGCGCTCATCCCAGCACCACCGGCAAGCCCCATAGCGACAGGCTCGCCAGCAGCACGCCGATCAGCGTGGCGGCCAGCACGTCGCTGGGATAATGCAGCCCCAGCACCACCCGCGAGAGCGCCACGCCGGCCGAAAACGGCACCAGCAAGGGGGCCAGCCAGGGGTAGTAGGCCAGCGCCACGATGCTGAAGGACACCGCGTTCAAGGTATGGCCGGAGGGGAAACTGAACTCGTCCAGCGGCGCCACCCATGCGCGAATCCGCACGTCCGCCGCATACGGGCGCGGACGCCGTGTCCAGCGTTTGAGCGCCTTGTACAACGTCAATGCAAGCACGCCGGTGGCGGCCATGTGCGCCGATGCACGCACACCGTCCATGCCGTCGAGCACTACCAGCAACCCCATCAAGGCGTACCAGAACACGCCGTCGCCCAGCCGGCTGATGGTGGCGAAGACACGCCGTACCGGGTTGCGTCGGCACCACAGATTGGCGCGTCGGCACCAGCGCGCTTCGTGACCGCGCAAGACCTCAAGCCGCGTTGACGACATAACGCCCCCGTGCAGCACTGATTCCCAGCAACAAGGCTTCGAAATCGGAGACCACATTGTCCGGATGCAATTTCTTCATCGCCTGCGCCGCCGCCGTGCCCATGCGCCGGCGCAGTGCGTCGTCTTCGGTCAGCGCGTCGGCGGCCTGGATAAAGGCCTCGTCGGTGTCCACCGCCGCGCCGGTATGGCCGTTGCGCAGATATTCGCGGGCCGCGCCGTAGTCGAAAGCGACCGTCGCCACGCCGCTGGCCATTGCTTCCAGCGTCACATTGCCGAAAGTTTCGCTGCGGCTGGGAAATAGGAACAGATCGCCGCTGGCGAAGTGACGCGCCAATGCATCGCTACGCTGGACACCGCAGAAAATGAAGTCCGGATTGTCGTGCGCAAGCTTCTCGCGCGCCGGGCCATCGCCCACCCAGACGAAACGCGCCTTCGGGCGGATCTGCTGCAATTTGCGAAAGGCGCGTACAGCCAGCGGCAGATTCTTTTCGCTTGCAATACGCCCCACATAGATGGCGGCAAAGCTTCGCCTTCGATGCCCCAATCGGCGCGCAATGCGACATCGCGACGGCTCGGATCGAATTGCTGGCTATCCACCGCGCGCGCCAGCAATTGCACGCGCTCGAAGCCATCGTCGCGCAGGAACTGCTGCAACTCGCGCGTGGGCACCAGGGTGGCATCGGCCTGGTTGTGGAAGCGCCGCATCCAGCGCAGCGCGGTGCCCTGCAGCCAGGCGGCACCGTAGTCGGGCAGGTATTCGTCGAAGCGGGTGTGGAAGCCGGCGGCGACCGGAATGCCGAGCCGGCGGGCCGCGCGCATTGCCGACCAGCCCAGGGGGCCTTCCGTGGCCACATAGATCGCGTCCGGTTGCGTGCTGCGCCAATGACGGACGAGGCGTTGCGTCGCCGGCAGGCCGAATTTCAATCCCGGGTAGCGCGGCAACGAGGCGCCACGCACCAGCAGCGCATCGGTCGGCGCGGTATCGGCGCTCTGGCGTGGCCGCACCACATCTACCTGGTGTCCACGCGCACGCAGACCGGTTTCCAGACCATGCACGGTCAACGCAACACCGTTGACCTCGGGGGGGGAGGTTTCGGTAACGATCGCGTAGCGCATGCCCGTTCTCCCGTTTTGACTAGCTTCCGGGAGTGCGATGGCATTGATGTTGCGCCGATAAGACGTGGCGATGACAGCTGTGACGGGATTCGGGAATCGGGATTGGATATTCGCAACAGCGGAATTCATCTTCTCGGCACGCATTCCACGACGATGGTGCTCTGGCTGTAAGCGAATCCCCAATCCCCAATCCCCAATCCCGCCTGAGGCCGCAGGCCTCAGGTCACAAACGGTTTGAACGCAATTCCCAGCCCGGCCATGCCTTCGACTTCGCCGATCAGGTCGGCGCGCAGCAGCGGGCGCGAGTCGATCCAGCTTTGCGACAGGATCAGCGATAGCCGGGTGTCGTCGGCGGTGAGTTCCAGGGTCGGAATCGGGTCCGCCTCGTGTGCGCGGTGCAGCAATACCGCCAGTCGCAGCAGTGCGGCCTTGCGCCGGGTCGGCAGCAACAGGCGGTCGGGCAATGCATCGAAAGCGGTCTTGGGCACATTGCGCCGGTGCGTGCGTACCAGCGAGGCCAGCACCTGCTGTTCCTGTCGCGAAAAACCCGCGATATCCGAATGCTCCAGGATGTAGCTGCCGTGCACGTGGTACTGGCTATGCGCGATGATCAGCCCCAGCTCGTGCAGGCGCGCGGCGCGGCGCAGCACCTGCGCATCGTCGCCATCCAGTTGCCAGGATTCGCAGACCTGGTCGAACAGGCGGCAGGCGGTCGCTTCCACGCGCTGCGCCTGTACTTCGTCGATGCCGTAACGCTGCATCAGCGAGGTCACCGAACTGTCGCGCGGGTCGTTTTCGCCGCCGCGGCCAAGCATGTCGTACAGGATGCCTTCGCGCATCGCCGCCTTGCTGACCATCAGTTTCTCCAACCCCAGCGCCTGGAACGCCGCTTCCAGCACCAGGATGCCGCCGGCGATGATCGGCCGCCGTTCGGCCGCCAGGCCGGGCAGCTGGATGTCTTCGATACGCTTGGCCTTGAGCAACTCTTCGCGCAGCGCCGGCAGCGCCTGCGCAGTGATCGCGCCCTTGGTCAGCTTCATCGCCGCGCACATTTCGCCGATGGCCTTGTGCGTGCCGGACGAGCCGATCGCCTCATGCCAGCCCAGCGCCTTGTACTGGCCGGCGAACTGCTGGAACTCGGCGCCGATCTCGGTGAGCGCGTCCTTCCATTTCTTCTTGGACAATTTGCCGCCGGGGAAAAACCGCCGCGTGCTGGCAATGCATCCGGCCTGCAGACTCTCGCGTTCCAGCGTCTGAAACCCGCGGCCGATGATGAACTCGGTCGAGCCGCCTCCGATGTCGATCACCAGCCGGCGTTGGTCGGGCTTGGGCGGTTGCGCATGCGCCACGCCCAGATAGATCAGGCGTGCTTCCTCGCGCCCGCTGACCACTTCGATCGCATGGCCCAGAGCCGTTTCGGCCGGCATCAAAAACGCTTGCGGCGAACGCAGCTGACGCACCGTGTTGGTCGCCAGCGCACGCACGCGCAGCGAAGGCACGTCGCGAATGCGCTGGCCGAAACGCGCCAGGCATTCCAGTGCGCGTTGGCGCGCTTCGTTGGAGAGCCCACCTTTGCCATCCAGGCCATCGGCCATGCGCACGGTCTCGCGCAGGCGATCGACGACGCGCAGCTGACCCATCAGGTAGCGCGCAATGACCATGTGGAAACTGTTGGAGCCTAGGTCGATGGCGGCAAGAAAATCGCCATCGCGCATGGGCGGAATCGTGGGGGAGGGCATTGGCATGGCCGCATGGTAGCCGATGGGCTGTTGGCCACGTGAGAGGCCGTGCGTGCGCCCAGCCGACCGCGCACGCGATCGGTATTGCCAAGCGCTGGAAGCGGACGGTCAGTCGCCGTAATGGGCATGCCGCATGCCTGCGCAAGCGGCTTGCCACCTGGCGTGCGGCAATGAGCGCTCAGATCCGCTCGAGCAAGGTCATCTGCGCCGAATGCGCCGGCTCGCCCGGGGCAGGCGTGCGCTTGTGGTACACGCCCTCGGCGTCCAGCTCCCACGCGCTGACGTTGTCGTCCAGATAGTTCTGCAGCACCTCACGGTAGACGCGTTTGGCCAGGTCCGGTTCCAGGATCGGGAAGCAGGTCTCCACCCGCCGCAGCAGATTGCGTTCCAACCAGTCGGCACTGGCGCAGTACAACTCGGCGGCCCCGTCGTTGCCGAACCAGTACACGCGGCTATGTTCCAGAAAGCGGCCCACGATCGAACGTACGCGGATGTTGTCGGACACCCCTGGCACCCCAGGGCGCAGCGTGCAGGCCCCGCGCACGATCAGATCGATCTGCACCCCGGCCTGCGACGCCGTGTACAACGCACGCACCACCTGCGGTTCGTTGAGGGCGTTCATCTTGGCGATGATGCGGCCCGGGCGACCCTTGCGGGCCAGCCGTGTCTCGCGATCGATCCGCTTCAACACGCCGGCATGCAGCGTAAACGGCGACTGCAGCAACTGGTCCAGCTTCATGCGCGGCGCAAGCCCGGACAACTGCTGGAACAGCATGTGCACGTCGTTGCCGATCTCGGCATCGGCGGTGATCAGGCTGATGTCGGTATACAGGCGCGCGGTGCCGCTGTGGTAATTGCCGGTGCCCAGGTGCACGTAGCGTTTGAGCTTGCGGCCCTCGCGGCGCACGATCAGCAGCATCTTGGCGTGGGTCTTGAAGCCGACCACGCCGTAGACCACCTGCACGCCGGCTTCCTGCAGTTTGTCGGCTAGGCCCAGGTTGGCTTCTTCATCGAAGCGCGCACGCAACTCCACCACCACGGTGACGTCCTTGCCGTTGCGCGCGGCCAGAATCAGCGCATCGACAATCAATGAATCCTTGCCGGTGCGGTACAGCGTCTGCTTGATCGCCAGCACGTTCGGGTCGACCGCGGCCTGGCGGATGACGTCCAGCACCGCGGTAAACGCATCGAAGGGGTGATGCAGCAACACATCGCCTTTCTTGACGATCTCGAAGATGCCCTCGCTGTCGCGCAAGGTGCGCGGATTGAACGAGGGGTACTTGAGTTCGGGGCGCTGTACCAGGTCGTAGACCTGCGTGACGCGGCTCAGGTTGACCGGCCCGGCGATGCGGTAGACCGCGTTCTCGTTCAGGCCGAAATTCTGCAACAAGGTGCGCAGGATCGGTGCCGGGCAGTCGTGCGCGATCTCCAGTCGCACCGCTGGCCGGTAGCCGCGCGTGACCAGTTCATCGCGCAGGGCCAGCGCCAGGTTCTCGACTTCTTCCTCGTCCACCACCAGTTCGGAATTGCGGGTGACGCGGAACTGATACGAGCCCATCACCTGCATGCCCGGGAACAGCTCGTCGACGAATTCGGACAACACCGAGGACAGGAACACGAAGCTCTGCGTGCCCTCCGGCGACAGGCTTGCCGGCAGCTGGATGATGCGGGGCAGCGAACGCGGTGCGCGCACGATGGCCAGATGCCCGGCGCGCCCGAACGCATCCTGGCCTTCCAGCACCACCACGATGTTCAAGGTCTTGTTGAGGATCTTCGGGAACGGGTGCGCCGGGTCCAGGCCCAGCGGCGACAGCACCGGCATGATCTCGTTGCGGAAATACGCACGCAGCCAACGTTTCTGGCGCGCGGTCCATGCCGAACGGCTGAGCACGGCAACGCCTGCGTCTTCCATCGCCGGCCGCAGCACCTCGTTCCACGCGTGGTACTGCTGCTCGACCAATTTGGCGGCGCGATCGTGCACCGCGTTGAGGATGGCGGTCGGGCTCAGCCCGTCCGGCGCCGGCGGCAGCCCGAACTCCTGTGCGTGCCGCACGGTAGCTGCGCGGATTTCGAAGAACTCGTCCAGGTTGGTGCACGAGATGCACAGGAAGCGCAGCCGTTCCAGCAATGGCACCTGCTCGTCGAGCGCCTGCGCCAGCACCCGGAAGTTGAAGTCCAGTTGCGACAGCTCGCGGTTGATGTACAGCGCCGGATCACGCAACGGATCGGTGGCGACGTCGTCGCCGGGTGTGATGTCGTGCAGTTCTTTGGCGTGGCCCATGGAATCGATCGTCAAGACGGGTTGTGTAATTGCCTGGGGCGCGCAACGCAGGCAATGCGGCGCGTGGCAGACGCGTCCATCGCAGCGCGCTGCGGCGCGCACTGACTACATATCACGCCGAGCGTGACAGCGGCACCGATTGCTCGCGCTGCACGACGCGCGCAGGTACGAAATGACACGAGAATTCGCTGCCGCGTCCCACTTCGCTTTCGATATCCAGGCGCGCCTGGTGCAGCCCCAGGATGTGCTTGACGATCGACAGTCCCAGCCCGGTGCCGCCGCTCTCGCGCGAGCGGCTGCTGGACACCCGGTAGAAGCGTTCGGTGATGCGCGGCAGGTGCGAGGCGGGGATGCCATAGCCGGTGTCGCGCACGGCCAGCGCCGCACCGTCGCCTTCGCGCACGAAACGGATCGTCACCGTGCCGCCGCCGGGCGTGTAGCGCACCGCATTGGTGACCAGATTGGAAAACGCACTGTGCAGCTCCTTGTTGGAGCCGAGCAGGTCCACGCCGGCCTCGTCGATCACCTCCACGGTGTGGCGGCCCTGGCTGTGCGCCTCGGCCTCGCGGCGCAAGGTCGACAGCATGGGCGCCATCGCCACGTGTTCTTCGCCGAGTTCTTCCTGCGATTCCAGCCGCGACAGCGTCAGCAGGTCTTCGACCAGCTGCGCCATGCGTTGCGATTGCTTGCGCATTTCCGCCAGCATCGGGCCCGAATCGGGGAAGTCTTCCGGGTCGAGCATGTCCAGATACCCGTGCACCACCGTCAGCGGGGTACGCAGTTCATGCGAGACGTTGGCCACGAAATCGCGGCGCACCTGTTCCAGCCGCAGCAGCTTGCTGACATCGCGCGCTACCAGCAGCCAGTAGTCGTCGGAGTAGGGGATCAGGCGCAGGTTCAGGCGCAGATCCGGGTCTGCCGGCGAGGCGGCATCCAGCATCGGCTCGGCGTTGCGCCCGGCCGCCAGCCAGTGCGCCAGCGGTAACGGCTGCAGCCGCTCCACGATCGACACGCCCATGTCGCCGGGATGGTGCAGGCCGAGCAAGCCGCCGGCCGCCTTGTTGAACCACTGCACGCGCTGGCTGTTGCGATCCACGACCACCACCGCATCGGGCAGCGCCTGCGCTGCAGCGCGGTAGGTGCGCAACATTTCGATCAGGCGCCGCTTGCGCGCGCGCATTTCGGCCTGGCTGCGATACAGCAGCCGGTCCAGTTCGTTCCAGGCGCCGATCCCGGCCGCCGGTTCGGCGCGCTGGCGTGCGGTCAGCCGCCGCAACACCTGGCGCAGCCGCCAGTAATGCCAGGCCAGCACGCCCAGGGCGGTGAGCGTCAGCGCCATCCACACATGCCCGATCAGCACGCCGGCGACGACGGCAGCGCCCAACAACAGCGCGAGGGTGCCGAGCGTCTTGAGCCAGGCGGAACGGATGTGTTGAGGCATGGAAGGCGTTACCACAAAGCGTCAGGTGGGCAGCCACCCGGCCGGACTGTGGCCGGGTGGCTTTGCGGCACGTCAGGTCGCCGAAGAAAAACGATAGCCGGAGCCACGCACGGTCTGCACCATGTTTTCCAGCCCGAACGGTTCCAGCGTCTTGCGCAGGCGGCGGATATGCACGTCGATGGTGCGCTCTTCCACATACACGCTACCGCCCCAGACATGGTCCAGCAGCTGGGTGCGCGTATACACGCGCTCGGGGTGTGTCATGAAAAAGTGCAGCAGCCGATATTCGGTCGGGCCGATCGGCACCGGTGCATCGCCAGCGAACACCCGGTGCGCGGCGCCGTCGATGCGCAGCTTGCCTACCGCCACGCTACCGTCTTCGTCGTCTTCGCGGGTGCGCCGCATCACCGCGCGGATGCGCGCCAGCAGCTCGCGTGCCGAGAACGGCTTGACCACGTAATCGTCGACGCCGGCTTCCAGGCCGCCGACGCGGTCGTTCTCTTCGCCGCGCGCGGTGAGCATGATGATCGGAATCTCGCGGGTCAGCTGCTCCTTGCGCCAGCGCCTTGCCAGATCCAGTCCGCTGGTGCCCGGCAACATCCAGTCCAGCAGGATCAGGTCCGGCACGCGGTCGGCAATGGCGGTTTGCGCCTCGCGGGCATCGCCGGCATGGATGGGCTCGAACTCGCCTTTGCGCAGCGCGAACGCCACCATGTCGCGGATCGCGGGTTCGTCATCGACGATCAGAATGCGTTTCTGCACGCGGGGCTTACCGTCTGGCTTTGGTTGATCGCCAGTAGACTACGGTTTTGTGACTCTAATGTGACATCGTCGGCGGCGCCTGCGCGGCGGCAACGACCCGTGAAGCGGACTGGGCAGTTTCGTTAACGGCAGGCGGCCGTCCGACACCCTGCTGCCGTGAACAGCCGGCAATGCGTCGGCGATCAGCGCGTGGACAAATCCGGGTCGCGGATGCCCTGGCGACGCAGCTCCAGCACGGTCGGGGTGATCGCGGCGATGCGCGCGTCCACGCGCGCCCGTGTCACATAGTCGAGATCTTTCTTTTTCAGTGCTTCCAGCTGGATCAGTGCCTGTTCGGCGCGACCGTTCAAGAACGCCGCCTCCGCATATGCTTCGCTGGCGCGTAATGGGTCGCCGGACAGCTCGCAAGCACGGGCGTAGCTTTGTTGCAGCAACGGGTCGTCGCTGCTCCGGTGCAACAACGGCTCCAGCACCTGGCGCGCGCGCTGGCCGGACTCCTTGCTGGCCTGCTCGTTGAGCGCAGTGGCATAGGTCAGCGCGACCGCGCGGTTGTTCGGCAATTGCTTGAGCAGCGCATCGAAGCGGGCATTGGCCGCTTCTCGCGGACCTACGCGCGCCTGCGCCTCGCTCAGGCCCAGCGCCAGCCATAAATTGTCCGGATGTGCCTCGAGCAGGCTGCTCAGCTCGGCCACCGGCTCGCCCGGCCGCCCGCCGCTGTTGCGCAGCCGCGCCAGCGCCAGGCCATAGCGCTGCGGATCGCTCAAACCTTGTTTTGCGCTGCGACGCAGGTTTTCGTACTCGCGAATGGCCGCATCCGGCGTGGCTGCGCTGAGCACGCGCAGGCGTTCCTTGGCCCAATCGAAACCCTGCTGGTCGGCGCCGCGGCTGAGCGCATCCACCGGCAACCGCAGCGCGTAAGGGAGCAGCGCGTTGCCATTGCGGCTGAGCGGCTCCGACAGCGATGGGTCGGCCGGGTCTACGCGCTCCTGGCGCGTCCCGCCCGGCACCGAGGTCGTCAGCACCACGGTGTTCTTCTTCATCTGTTCGGCACGCGACTTGGCTTCGCTGATGCGGGTGACGGTCACCGGGTGGGTCTGCAGGAAATCCGGCGCGCTGTAGCCACCCTCGTTGGCGCGCATCGCCACCGACATGCGCTCGAAGAAGCCGGCCATCGCATCCACGTCGTACCCGCTGCGGGCCAAGGTGCGGATGCCCAGCCGGTCGGCTTCGGATTCGTTGGAGCGGGTGTAGTCGATCTGCCGCTGCTGCATCAGCCCCATCGCGCTGGTGATGGTGGCCATGGTGGCGTCGCCCTTGGAGTTGCCCCCGGCCTGCTGCGCTGCCACCACCGCCGCCAGCATGCCGAGCAGGATCGGAATCTGGTCACGTTGCGCACGCTCCACTCCACGCAGCACGTGCTGCTGGGTGACGTGGGCGATTTCGTGCGACAGCACCGCCGCCACTTCGTCCTCGCGCTCGGCGGTCAACACCAGCCCGGCGTTGACGGCGATGTAGCCGCCCAGCGTGGCGAATGCATTGATCTGGCGGTCGCGCAGCATGAAAAACGTAAACGGTTGCTGCGGTTGGTCGCTGTTGGCGCCCAGCCGTGTGCCCATGGTCTGCAGCCAATCGGTAATCAGCGGATCGTCCAGCACGTAGTCGTAATTGCGCAGCTCGGCCAGCATCATCCGGCCGTATTCGGCCTGGCGGGCGGGGGTCAGCAACTCGCCGGCCGACGAACCGATGTCGGGAAGGCGGCTTTCCTGCGCAGGTGCCACACCGATGGCAACGGCCAGCGTGAGGGCAGTGGCGAGCGGTAGCAGGCGCAAGTGGAACTCCCAGGTGGTGCGCGGAGCATGCGGGCAGCCCGGCGCAGAGGCGTGAATCATCGGTTAACCCACAGTGTTGCGGTGACGACGTGGAAATTCCAGTCGCCCGGTACCATGTGTCAGACCTCACACCAACCACGGAGTTTCCCGTGAGCCAAGACCATACCGATCAGGACGCGGCCTCCGGCCCGCAGATCACCCTGTATTCCTCCGCCATCTGCCCGTATTGCGTGGCGGCCAAGAACTTCCTCAAGAGCAAGGGCAAGACCTGGACCGAGGTGCGGATCGACCTGGACCCGGCCGAGCGCGACAAGATGATCGCCCTGGCCAAGCGCACCAGCGTGCCGCAGATCTTCGTCGGCGACGTCCATGTGGGCGGCTACGACGACATGATGGCCATGCATCGTGCCGGCAAGCTCGAGCCGCTGCTGGCCGGCAGCGCGGGCGGCCAGGCATGAGTGGTTCCGACGACGGCAGCGCCGATCGCCTGCGCGAGTTCACGCAATTCCGCCAGCGCATGAACCAGCGCATCCTGGCCGAGCCGAACCAGGTGGTGCGGCGGTTCTTCGCGCTGGACACGCAGACCTACCAGGCCGGCGCGCTGGACGTGAAGACCAAGGAACTGCTCGGCCTGGTCGCCTCGATGGTGCTGCGCTGCGACGACTGCATCAGCTATCACGTGGCCCAGTGCAAGGAAGCCGGCGTGAGCCGGGAAGAGTTCTTCGAGACTTTCTCGGTCGGTCTGGTGGTCGGCGGCTCCATTGTCATTCCGCATCTGCGCCGCGCGGTGGATTTTCTGGACCAGCTCGAAGGCGGTGCGCAGGCGCCGGCCCAGCACGCGCACGACTGAGCGTGTCGCTGCGGCACGCACGTGGGGATCGGGGTTCGTCAACGCGAGTAACGCACGCGCCGCCCACCGAGGCGGCGCGTTGCGTTCGGGCGCCTGCACTCTTAGACCAAGGTCGGTTTGGGCGCCTTCACCGGCATCGGGCATAATTGCCCGTGAAACCTCCTTGCGCCGCTTTGCCGGGTATTGCGGCTGGCGCTCCCCCCTTCAAGTTCGGAAACCCAACGTTATGACGCAGACAATCACGGTCATCCGCGGCGACGGCATCGGCCCGGAGATCATGGATGCCACGCTGTTCGTGCTCGACGCGCTGCAGGCTGGCCTGACCTACGAATACGCCGACGCCGGCCTGGTTGCGCTGGAAAAGCACGGCGATCTGCTGCCCGAGTCCACTCTGGCGTCGATCACCAAGAACAAGGTGGCGCTGAAAAGCCCGCTGACCACGCCGGTCGGCGAGGGTTTCAGTTCGATCAACGTCGCCATGCGTCGCAAGTTCGACCTGTACGCCAACGTGCGTCCGGCCAAGTCGTTCCCGAACACCAAGTCGCGTTTCGCCGACGGCGTGGACCTGATCACGGTCCGCGAAAACACCGAAGGTGCGTATCTGAGCGAAGGCCAGACGGTGTCCGAAGATGGCGAGACCGCGTTCTCCGGCACCCGGATCACCCGCAAGGGCTCCGAGCGCATCGTGCGCTACGCCTTCGAGCTGGCCAAGAGCACCGGCCGCAAAAAGGTCACCGCCGTGCACAAGGCCAACATCATCAAGTCGACTTCGGGCCTGTTCCTGAAAGTGGCACGCGATGTGGCCGCGCAGTATCCGGAAATCGAATTCCAGGAAATGATCGTCGACAACACCTGCATGCAACTGGTGATGCGTCCCGAGCAATTCGACATCATCGTGACCACCAACCTGTTCGGCGACATCATCTCCGACCTGTGCGCCGGTCTGGTCGGCGGCCTGGGCCTGGCTCCGGGCGCCAACATCGGTCTGGACGCGGCGATCTTCGAAGCCGTGCACGGCTCGGCGCCAGATATCGCAGGGCAGGGCAAGGCCAACCCGTGCGCGCTGCTGCTGGGCGCGGCGCAGATGCTGGACCACATCGGTCAGCCGCAGAATGCCGAGCGCCTGCGCGAAGCCATCGTCGCCACCCTGGAAGCCAAGGATTCGCTGACCCCCGACCTGGGCGGCACCGGCAACACCATGGGCTTCGCCAAGGCCATCGCCAGCCGCCTCTGAGCGCACTGGCAAATTGCACAAAAAGAAAGGGCGCCTAGGCGCCCTTTCTTTTTGTTGGAAACGGGTCACTCGACGCCAATGTTACGCGTTCAAGCGAAGGGAGCCGCCGTTGCGATTCCCCAATCCCGATTCCCGAATCCCGGCTCAATTGCGCGACTGCAGCTTCGACAGCAGGCGCAGGAACTCGATGTACAGCCACACCAGCGTCACCATCAGGCCGAATGCGCCGTACCACTCCATGTGCTTGGGCGCTCCGTGCTCGACGCCGCTCTCGATGAAGTCGAAGTCCAGCACCAGGTTCAATGCCGCCACCACCACCACGAACAGGCTGAAACCAATGCCGATCAGGCCCGAGTCGTGGATGAAAGGGATGCGCACACCGAACAAGCCCAGCACGATCGTCGCCAGATACACCAGTGCGATGCCCCCGGTGGCTGCGACCACACCCAACTTGAAGTTCTCGGTGGCCTTGATCATGCCGCTGCGATACGCGAACAGCAGCGCGAACAGGGTGCCGAAGGTCAGCAGCACGGCCTGAAACACGATGCCGTTGAAGCGTGCTTCGTACACCGCCGAGATCGAGCCGAGGAAGAAGCCTTCGATCAGTGCGTACAGCGGCGCCGTAATCGGTGCCCAGGTCGGCTTGAAGCTGGTGGCCAGTGCGAACACCAGGCCGCCGATCGCGCCGGCGATCATGTAGATACGTGCGACGGGCAGTGGCATGCCATCGGCGCCGATCGATTGCGACCAGGCGAAGGCGGCCGTGATCACCGCCATCAGCAACAACACGCCGGTCTTGTTGACCGTGCCGTTGAGGGTCATCGCCTGACCGTCGTGGGTGACGACCGAGCCGGAGCCGGAGTCGAGGAATGTGGATTCCCGAAGGGCAGGGTTACCGCTACGCATGTGTGTTCTCCATGAAAATAGTGCTCACCCTACTGGCGAACGTTGTTGCGAGGATAGCTGATCGTTCAAGTTACACAGGGTGATTGACAGCGAGGCCAATCGTTCCCAAAATAGCCGACCTTTCGAGCCTTCGGGATTGAAAGGTCCCGCCGGGGTATAGCGCAGTCTGGTAGCGCGCCTGCTTTGGGAGCAGGATGTCGGGGGTTCGAATCCCTCTACCCCGACCATTCCGAGCTTTCGACGGCGTGGGAATGCGAAGTTCGGTCCGGGCGCCCGTAGCTCAACCGGATAGAGCACCGGCCTTCTAAGCCGGCGGTTACAGGTTCGAGTCCTGTCGGGCGCGCCATCGGCGGTACGGTAGGAAGCAGGTTTTCAGTGGTGGCTGTAGCTCAGCTGGTTAGAGTACTGGATTGTGATTCCAGATGTCGGGGGTTCGAGTCCCCTCAGCCACCCCACTGATGACGAGAAATTGCAGGAATGTTTGACCCGATGTGTCACAGGGTGTTGCAACGAAGCAAAAATGCACATACAATGTGCGACCAGTTTCAGGGCCGTTAGCTCAGTTGGTAGAGCAGTTGACTCTTAATCAATAGGTCCAAGGTTCGAATCCTTGACGGCCCACCAAATAAAAGCACTTAGGCATTGCCTAGGTGCTTTTCTTTTTACAGGCCTGAAAACAGGCGCACGCGCTCGTTGGGCCTGCTGTAAACGAATTAAGGCCAGCGACAGGTTGGCGTCGCGACGGCGCTGCCGCAGCTTTGCAATAGCGCCGGCATCGCCAACGTCTGATTTGGATACCAATGGCTCTTCAAAGCCTTTGGGCGATGCCATCATCGAATGCCTGGCTGGGGTGCGCTTGCCGCAGCCGGCGTCAGCGATCGAATCCCGGTCGGATCGGCAGCGATGCCGGAAGTATCGCCGTGCGCCACTGCGGCGCTACGTCATTGCCTGTGGTGAGCGGGTGGCGCGACGTGCTCTGCGATCTGCAAGCAATTGCAGCAAGCAGCCATGTCACCAGCGCCTCCGTATAAGGCCAGCAATGCAGGCGTCTAGCTTTGCTGCACCCGCGGAAATGCCAGCACGAAGCGCGCGCCCTGGCCTGGCGCCGAGAAGACTTCTACAAAACCGCCGGCCTGACGCACTGCGCTATAGACCTGCGCCAATCCCAGGCCGGTGCCCTTGCTAGCGTGCTTGGTGGTGAAGTAGGCCTCGAACAAACGCGCCTGCACCACGCTGTCCATGCCGTGCCCGGTGTCGGCGACGGCGATGGTCATGTAGTGCCCGGCCGGTTTGGCCAGTTGCGCCTGCTCTTCGGTGACGAAGGTTTCCCCGGTTTCCACACTGATGCAGTCGCCGCTGGCGCAGGCATCGCGCGCATTGATCACCAGGTTCAAGATGGCGCGCTCCACGGTGTGACGGTCGACCATCGCGCAACATCCGCCCTCCGCGGTCCGCAGCTGTAGCCGCAGTTCTGCGCCAACCACCTGTTGCAGTAACGGGCTGAGCTGTTCCGCCAGTTCGGCCAGATCCACCGCTTCGGGGCTATAGGGGTACTGGCGCGAGAAACCGACCAGGCGCCGCGCCATCACCGAGCCGTGTTGAAGCGCCGCGTCCGCAACGCTGAGCAGCTTGGCGTCGTGGGCGTCGATCTGCGTGCGCTGCACGACCAGATTGATCGCCGATGTGGCGGCCTGCAGCACGTTGTTCAAATCGTGGACCACGCCGGCCAGCAGTTGTCCTACCGCTTCGCCTTTCTGCGCCTGCTCGGCGATCTTCTCGGCGGCGTTCTGTGCGGCGCGCGCGATGTCCAGGTCGCCTTCGATGCGCTCGTGCGAATCGCGCAGGCTGTGCAGCTCGGTCGACAGCGAGGTTTCGCGTGCGCGCGCCAGCATCAGGGCGCTGGTGGAAAACGCGCGTTCTGCCGTCAGGGTGCTGTCCAGGGTGTGAAAGGCTGCTTCCAGCGCGCGGCGATCGGAGACATTCTTGCTCACCGCCAAGATGGCTTCGACCTTGCCTTGCCCGTCGAACAATGGGCTGGTGACGACCTGCCAGGTCTGGCGCACGCCGGCCAGGTTCACGCAGCTGGCCTCAAATTCCCGGGTTGCGCCTTTCGCCGCCGCGGCCATGGCTGCATCCACCATGGCTGCCGCTTCGGGCGGCCACAGTTCGCGCCAGGGGCGTGCAAGAATCTGATCCGCAGAACTGGCGCCAAGTCCGACCAGCCCATTGAGATTGACCGACGTGATCCGACCGTCCAGATCGATCTCTTTAATGCAATCGCGCGACAGTGCCACGATCTGGCGATATCGGTCTCTCATCGCGACTGTTGCCCTTGGGCTGAAATTAACGGAATTTTCGCAAATCCTGCTGCTGCGAGGTACCGGTGGACAATACGGGCTTTGTTTGGATTCAGGCGGACACTGCGCTCCCTTGTTGGGCAGCGCCTCACGTCCCCACGTGAGGCCATCACTGTGCCCACCGCGTAATCACACGCTCCGGGTTTCTCAGCGCTTTTTCTTTACGGGCATCCCTGCAACAATAGCCGGGCCTCTACGGCATTGCGAAAGTGGCGGAATTGGTAGACGCACCAGATTTAGGTTCTGACGCCGCAAGGCGTGGGGGTTCGAGTCCCCCCTTTCGCACCAATGCAGCGCGGCCGTGTGGGTTCCGGCCGCTGCACTTCCTGTAAACCGGTCGTTTCTGTCCGTGAGTCCGCTGCGCGCATGCCGCTGGCAGCGGCCGCCGTTATCGGCGAAACTACAAGGCTCGGCGGCATTCTCGCCATCCGTCAACCCGCATCTTCCATCTCGTGCCGACGCTGTGCGCTGTCGGTGGCAGGAGTCAACATGCAAGCATCGATCGAATCCACCGGCAATCTGGAACGCCGCCTGACCTTCACCCTGCCGCAGGAGCGCCTGGAGACGCACGTCGGTGGCCGCCTGCGCGAGCTTGCGCGGACCACGCGCATCAAGGGCTTCCGTCCCGGCAAGGTGCCGACCAAGGTGATCGAGCAGCGCTTCGGTCAGCAGGTGCGTGCCGAGGCGATGGAAGGCCTGCTGCGTGAGACCTTCGATTCGGCCGTGCGCGAGCACTCGCTGCGCCTGGCCGGCAACCCGCGTATCGATCAGGGCGAGACCGATTTCGACTTCGTCGCCACCTTCGAAGTGGTGCCCGATTTCGGCGACATCGACGTGACCAAGCTGTCGGTGGTGCGCGCGACCGCTGAAGTGACCGATGCCGACATCGATCAGATGATCGAAAACCTGCGCCTGCAGCGCCGCACCTGGAATCCGGTCGAGCGCGGTGCGCAGGTCGGCGACCTGGTGGCGCTGGAGACCTGGTCGCAGGCCGGCGACGAGCGGCTGCCCGCCGAAGGCGTGGAGACCGGCAGCAGCGTGCTGGGTTCGGGCGTGATGTTCGACCAGATCGAAAAGGGCCTGGAGGGCCTGACCAAGGGTGAAGAAAAGACCCTGACCGTCGATTTCCCCGCCGAATGGCGCGTGCCGCAGCTGGCGGGCAAGACCGTGCAGGTGCACGTCAAGGCGGTCGAAGTCTCCGAGCCGGTGTTGCCGGCAGTGGATAAGGACTTCATCAAGAGCTTCGGCGTGAAGAGTGGCGATGCCGAGCAGTTCCGCGCCGATATCCGCACCAACCTGGAGCGCGAGCTCAAGGGTGCGCTGATGAACCGCCTGCGCCGCGAAGTGGGCGAGCAGCTGATCGCCGCCTACGCGCATGTCGAAATGCCGCCGCGCCTGGTCGAGAACGAAGCGCGTTCGATGTTGGCCCAGCAGGTCGAGCAGGTCCGCCGCAGCGGTCGCGATCCGGGTCAGGTGCCGGCCGACGCGCACCAGGGATTCATGGATGCCGCCGCCAAGCGCGTGCTGGTCGGTCTGCTGGTGGGCGAAGTGGCGCGCCGCAACGAATTGCGCCTGGAATCCAAGCGCGTCAGCGAAACGCTGCGTCTGATCGCTTCGACCTACGAAGAGCCGGAACAGGTCATTGAGATGTACCGCAACGACCCCCAACTGATGAACGGGCTGCAGAGCCGCGTGATGGAAGAGCAGGTGATCGACTGGATCGCCGAGCGCGCCCAGCACACCGAGCAGTCGCTGTCGTTCCAGGACGCCATCCGCGTCTGATCCGGCAGTAAGAGAAGAACCGCACCCGCAGTCAGGGGTGCGGATGTCGAACACGGGCAGCGGCACAGGCCGCTGCCACAACGGGAAGACTGATGAGCATTGTGACCAAAGCCCTGAACCTGGTGCCCATGGTGGTCGAGCAGACCAGCCGTGGCGAGCGTGCGTACGACATCTACTCGCGTCTGCTGAAGGAGCGTCTGATCTTCCTGGTCGGTCCGATCGACGACCATATGGCCAACGTGATCGTGGCCCAGCTGCTGTTCCTGGAAGCGGATAACCCGGAAAAGGACATCAGCATCTACATCAATTCGCCCGGTGGCGTGGTCACCGCCGGCATGGCGATCTACGACACCATGCAATACATCAAGCCGGATGTCAGCACCATCTGCGTCGGCCAGGCCGCCTCGATGGGCGCGCTGCTGCTGGCCTCGGGTGCGGCAGGCAAGCGTTACGCGCTGCCGAATTCGCGTGTGATGATCCATCAGCCGCTGGGTGGCTTCCAGGGCCAGGCGACCGATATCGATATCCACGCGCGCGAGATCCTGACCCTGCGTTCGCGCTTGAACGAAATCTTGGCCAAGCATACCGGCCAATCGCTGGAGACCATCGCGCGCGACACCGAGCGCGACAACTTCAAGAGTGCAGTCGATGCGCAGGCCTACGGCCTGGTGGATCAGGTGCTCGAACGTCGTCCGGAAGAGTCGATCCAGCCGTCTTGATTCTCAAGTCATTGAAATTGCAGGAAAAACCGGCAGGGTCGGGCGGGGCGAATGTCCTCCCGACCCTGTGCTATTCTCGAAATCGAACCCCCGTGCATCGGGTGGGGTAACTGGGTAACAGAAGCATGAGCGAAGACCGCCAAGGTCGTTCCGGCGACAGCAACAAGATTCTCTACTGCTCGTTCTGCGGTAAGAGTCAGCATGAAGTCCGTAAGCTGATTGCCGGTCCCAGCGTATTCATCTGCGATGAGTGCGTTGAGCTGTGCAACGACATCATCCGCGAGGAACTCGAAGAGAAGGCGCAGTCGGCACGTTCCAGCCTGCCCAAGCCGCGCGAGATTCTCGAGGTACTGGATCAATACGTGATCGGGCAGTTGCGCGCCAAGCGTACGCTCGCAGTAGCGGTGTACAACCACTACAAGCGTATCGAGAGCCGCAGCAAGAACGATGATGTGGAGCTGGCGAAATCCAACATCCTGCTAGTCGGCCCGACCGGTTCGGGCAAGACACTGCTGGCCGAAACGCTGGCGCGCCTGCTCAATGTGCCGTTCACGATCGCCGACGCCACCACGCTCACCGAAGCCGGCTATGTCGGCGAGGATGTGGAAAACATCATCCAGAAGCTGCTGCAGAAGTGCGACTACGACGTCGAAAAGGCGCAGCAGGGCATCGTCTATATCGACGAAATCGACAAGATCTCGCGCAAGAGCGAGAACCCGTCGATCACCCGCGATGTGTCCGGTGAAGGCGTGCAGCAGGCGCTGCTCAAGCTGATCGAAGGCACGGTTGCCTCGGTGCCGCCGCAGGGGGGGCGCAAGCACCCGCAGCAGGAGTTCCTGCAGGTCGACACCAAGAACATCCTGTTCATCTGCGGCGGCGCGTTCGCCGGCCTGGACAAGGTGATCCAGCAGCGTTCCAACGACGCTGGTGGCATCGGCTTCGGCGCCAAGGTCAAGAGCAGCGAGCGCAAGCAGGAAGTGGGCAAGATCCTGGCCGAAGTCGAGCCGGAAGATCTGATCAAGTTCGGCCTGATTCCCGAGTTCGTCGGCCGTCTGCCGGTGGTCGCCACGCTCGAAGAGCTGGACGAGCCTGCGTTGATCAAGATCCTGACCGAGCCCAAGAACGCCATCACCAAGCAGTTCAAGAAGCTGTTCGACATGGAAGGCGTGGAGCTGGAGTTCCGCCCCGACGCCCTGTCTGCGATCGCCAAGAAGGCGCTCAAGCGCAAGACGGGCGCGCGTGGCCTGCGCACCATCGTCGAATCGGTGCTGCTGGACACGATGTACGAGCTGCCGTCGCAGGAAAACGTCAGCAAGGTCGTGGTGGACGAGTCGGTGATCGAGCACAAGTCCGAGCCGTATTTGATCTACCAGGCGCAACCGGCGCCCGCCAAGGCTGCATCCGGAGACTGAGTCCGTTGGCCGCCCCGCCGGGCCTCGGCCTCGCTGGCGGATAACCGCTTTCCGAACGCTACTTGCAACACCTCGCCGATGGCCCCATAACGGGGCCATCGGCTTTTTACTGCCCCAAAAACCCCCATTCCTGCGGAGTGCCCCATGGCCCAGTCCCAACCAGAAATTCTCGATCTGCCAGTGTTGCCGCTGCGCGACGTGGTGGTGTTCCCGCACATGGTGATCCCGCTGTTCGTCGGCCGCGACAAGTCGATGCGTGCGCTGGAAAAGGCGATGGAGGCGGACAAGCGCATCCTGCTGGTCGCGCAGAAGTCGGCCGAGACCGACGACCCGGCTGCCGGCGATCTGTATACCGTCGGTACCCTGGCGCAGGTGCTGCAGTTGCTCAAGCTCCCCGACGGCACCATCAAGGTGCTGGTCGAGGGTCTGTCACGGGTCACCGTCGACAAGGTTATCGAGCAGGACGGCGCATTGCAGGGGCAGGGCACCGAAATCGAAGCCAGCGACGCGCGTGAGCCGCGCGAGGTGGAAGCGATTGCGCGTTCGCTGATGTCGCTATTCGAACAGTACGTCAAGACCAACCGCAAGCTGCCGCCGGAACTGCTGCAGACCTTGGCCGGCATCGATGAGCCGGGCCGCCTGGCGGACACCATCGCCGCCCACATCGGTGTGCGTCTGGCCGACAAGCAGCGCCTGCTGGAGATCACCGACATCGGCGAGCGGCTGGAATTGCTGGTCGGCCTGGTCGATGGCGAAATCGACGTACAGCAGCTGGAAAAGCGCATCCGCGGCCGCGTGAAGTCGCAGATGGAAAAAAGCCAGCGCGAGTACTACCTCAACGAGCAGATGAAGGCGATCCAGAAGGAGCTGGGCGACCTGGACGATGCGCCGGGCGAGCTGGAAGAACTGGCGCGCAAGATCGCCGAGGCGGGCATGCCCAAGCCGGTCGAGACCAAGGCCAAGGCCGAGCTCAACAAACTCAAGCAGATGTCGCCGATGTCCGCCGAGGCGGCCGTGGTGCGCAATTACCTGGACTGGCTGCTGGGCGTTCCGTGGAAAAAGCGCACCAAAGTGCGCAAGGACCTCAAGGTTGCCGAAGATACGCTGGACGCCGATCACTACGGTCTGGACAAGGTCAAGGAGCGCATCCTTGAGTACTTGGCGGTGCAGTCGCGCGTGAAGCAGATGAAGGGGCCGATCCTGTGCCTGGTCGGACCGCCGGGCGTGGGCAAGACCTCGCTCGGGCAGTCGATCGCCAAGGCGACCAACCGCAAGTTCGTGCGCATGAGCCTGGGCGGCATTCGCGACGAGGCCGAAATCCGTGGCCACCGCCGGACCTATGTCGGTTCGATGCCGGGCCGCCTGGTGCAGAACCTCAACAAGGTCGGCAGCAAGAACCCGCTGTTTCTGCTGGACGAAATCGACAAGATGTCGATGGACTTTCGTGGCGACCCGTCGTCGGCATTGCTTGAAGTGCTCGATCCGGAGCAGAACAATTCGTTCAACGACCACTATCTGGAAGTCGATCTGGACCTGTCGGAGGTGATGTTCGTCGCCACCTCCAACTCGCTCAATATCCCGGGCCCGTTGCTGGACCGCATGGAAGTGATCCGCATCCCCGGCTATACCGAGGATGAGAAGCTCAACATCGCCACGCGCTATCTGGTGCCCAAGCAGATCAAGGCCAACGGCTTGAAGCCGGAGGAGATCGAGATCGCCAGCGATGCGATCCAGGACATCGTGCGGTATTACACACGTGAGTCGGGTGTGCGTAATCTCGAACGCGAGGTGGCCAAGATCTGCCGCAAGGTGGTCAAGGAAATCGCGCTCGCAGGTCCGCAGCCGGCGGCCAAGAAGGCGGTCGCCAAGAAGGGAAAGCCGAAGGCGCTGGTCACCGTCAACGCCAAGAATCTGGACAAGTATCTGGGCGTACGTCGCTTCGACTTCGGCCGTGCCGAAGAAGAAAACGAGATCGGTCTGGTCACGGGTCTGGCATGGACCGAAGTCGGTGGTGAGCTGTTGCAGGTCGAGTCCACGTTGGTGCCGGGCAAGGGCAACCTGATCCTCACCGGCCAGCTCGGCAATGTCATGAAGGAATCGGCATCGGCTGCATTGTCGGTGGTGCGTTCGCGCGCTGAGCGACTTGGCATCGATGTGGATTTCCTGCAAAAGCAGGACGTGCATGTGCATGTGCCCGACGGCGCCACGCCCAAGGACGGCCCAAGCGCAGGTATCGCGATGGTGACCTCGCTGGTGTCGATACTGACCCGGGTGCCGATCCGCGCCGATGTGGCCATGACCGGCGAGATCACCCTGCGCGGGCGGGTATCGGCAATCGGTGGCTTGAAGGAGAAGTTGCTGGCGGCCCTGCGCGGCGGCATCCGCACCGTGCTGATCCCCGACGAGAATCGCAAGGATCTGGCCGACATCCCGCCAAACGTGACCCGCGATCTGAAGATCGTGCCGGTGAAGTGGATCGACGAGGTGCTCGATCTGGCGTTGGAACGTCCGCTCGCGCCGAAGAAGGCCGGCAAGGAAAAGGCCCGCAAGGCGGCCTCGCGCGTGACCGTGCGCGGCAAGTCGCGTAGCACACCCGGTACCCGCGTCAAGCACTAACGAGGGCTGTCTGAGCCTCGTCAAAACAAGCCAAAACCCGCGTCGTTATTGGGTTTTGGCTTGCGTGCTGTTGGGGGCGCTGGTATAAATGCACGACTCGTGGGCGCGGCAAATGTGATGCGTCATGCGATACCACTTGTGTCGGGTTCTTCGCTTACGGCAAGAGCGCCGATTGTCGATTCCGCGGCATCTGCCGCAAAGGGAGTTTCAAGAATGAATAAAACCGAATTGATCGATGGCGTTGCCGCTGCCGCTGACATCTCCAAGGCTGAAGCTGGCCGTGCTGTTGACGCGGTTGTGAGCGAAATCACCAAGGCACTGAAGAAGGGCGACGCCGTTACCCTCGTTGGCTTCGGTACCTTCCAGGTCCGCGAGCGCGCTGAGCGCACCGGCCGCAATCCGAAGACCGGCGACAGCATCAAGATCGCTGCTTCGAAGAATCCTGCATTCAAGGCTGGTAAAGCCCTGAAGGATGCAGTAAACTAATCGACTCGCTGGGGTGCTTAGCTCAGCGGTAGAGCGTCTCCCTTACACGGAGAGGGTCGGGGGTTCGAAACCCTCAGCACCCACCATTAAGCACCAGGCAAACGTTTCAAGCGCGGAGCGGTAGTTCAGCTGG
>NZ_JAGHWR010000026.1:0-14175 GCF_017746155.1 Xanthomonas sp. D-36-1 | reverse complement strand
GTCCCGTCCGCTCCGCCAGTTATACGAAGCCCTCGGCCTTGTGCCGGGGGCTTTTTTTTGACTGTCGGTAATGGACGTGGGTCCATTCTGGCATGGCGGTGCGGCGTACTACCGCGCATCCTGCAGCGGCGCGTTCTGCTGCGTTTGAAGGCGCTTCGGTATCTGGCTCCGGCTGGAGCTGTTCACCCTGGGGCCGATTGATGCGCCACGACGCCGTCGTCACGGGCATTGGGCTGGGTGCCTGGCGCCAAGCGCGTTACACTGCGCGGCTCGCCCACAGGCCGTGATTTGCCAATGCTGCAGAAACTTCGCGACAAGACGTCAGGCTGGATCGCTACCGCCATCCTGGGGTTGCTGATGATTCCGTTCCTGTTCGTCATCGACAACAGCTACCTCGGCGGCATTGGCGCCAACAACGTGGCCAAGGTGCAGGCGCCGCCGACCTGGTGGAAATCGGCACCGTCGTGGTGGCCGGTCTCCTTGCTGTGGCAACACCATGAAATCAGCACGCAGGATTTCCGCGCGCGTTTCGAGCAGGCGCGTATGCAGGAGCGTCAGCGTCAGGGCGAGAAATTTGATCCGCGCACCTTCGAATCCCGCGAAAACAAGCTGCAGGTGCTCGACCAACTGGTCGACGAACAGGTTGTGCGACTGGGTGCGGAAGACGCCGGAATCGTCATCGGCGATGCGACCGTGCGCGATTACATTGCCAACATTCCCGCATTCCAGGTCGATGGCAAGTTCAGTCCCGATCAGTACCGCGCCGCACTCGCGCAGGGCACGCCGCCGCGCACGCCAGCGCAGTTCGATGCGTTGGTGCGCGACAGCCTGCAGCAGTCGGTGATCCCGCAGGCGGTGGCGGAATCCGGCTTTGCCACCACGTCCGAGTTCAAGCGCCTGCTCAAGCTGATGGGTGAAACGCGCGATGTGGAGCTGGCGATGCTGCCGCCGCCGGCCGCAGATGCTGCGCCGGTGAGCGATGCGCAGATCAAGCAGTGGTACGACGGGCACACGCAGGATTTCCGCCAGCCGGAAACCGTGACGATCGAATACGTGGAGCTCAACGCCGCCACGATGCTGCCAGCCACTGCGGCCGACGAGGCCACGCTGCGCAAGCGCTATGAAGACGAGAAGGCGCGCTTCGTCGAGCCGGAGCAGCGTCTTGCGTCGCACATCCTGATCAGTGCCGGTCCCGATGCAGCCGCACAGAAGGCTGCCGAGGCAAAGGCTGCCAAGCTTGCCGCCGAGGCCAAGCAGACGGGTACCGACTTTGCTGCACTGGCGAAGGCGAATTCGCAAGATCCCGGTTCCAAGGATGCCGGCGGCGACCTGGGCTGGGTCGAGAAGGGCACGATGGTCAAGCCGTTCGAGGACGCACTGTTCTCGATGAAGGCTGGCGAGGTGGTGGGCCCGATCAAGAGCGAATTCGGCTACCACGTGATCCAGCTGCGTGAGGTCAAGGGTGGCCAGGGCAAGTCGTTCGAGCAGGTACGCGACCAGCTGGCTGCCGAGCAGCTCAAGGCCGACGCAGACAAGGCCTTTGCCGATGTCAGCGGCAAGTTGGTGGACCAGGTTTACAAAAAACCCACCGCACTGGAGCCGGCGGCCAAGCAAGTCGGCCTGCCGGTGCAGACGCTGGGCCCGTTCTCGCGCAGTGATGCCAGCGGTGTTGCCGCCAACCCGGCTGTGCTGCGCGCGGCGTTCTCCGAAACGCTGGTGCAGGACGGCACGGTGAGCGACCCCATCACCATCGCGCCGAACCATAGCGTGGTGCTGCGTGTGACCAACCACACTGCCGAACAGGCGTTGCCGTTGGACAAGGTGCGCGACAAGGTGACGGCGGCAATCCGCGCGGACCGTGCCGAGAAGGCCGCCGCCGCTGCTGCCGATGCCTTGCTGGCACGCGTGCAGAAAGGCGAAACGCCACAGGCGCTGGCCGACAGCGAGAAGCTGCAGGTGCAGCCGATTCCGGGGCTGCCGCGGACGGCGCCGATCCCGACCCCGGCTGCGAACCGTGCGATCTTCAGTGCGCCGCGACCGACCGAAGGCAAGCCGTCGGTTGGCAAGGTGGAGCTGGATGGCGGACGCTTTGCTGTCTTTGTCATCAGCAAGGCGACGCCGGGCGATCTGAAGCAGATGCCGGCCGAGCAGCAGACGATGCTGCGCGAGCAGTTGAGCCAGATCGACGGAAACAACGCTGCGCAGGCTTACGTCAAGGAAATGCGCAAGCGCTACAAGATCCAGATCGAAGAAGCCCAGCTGTAAGGCTGGATCATCGATTGGTGAGAGAAAAGCCCGGGCAACCGGGCTTTTTCTTTGGGCGTTCGTGGTGGAAGACGCAGTCCGGCTGGCGGGCATTCGCACTCAGGCTGCCGTGCGGCGCGTATCGATTTGCCGGCGTGACGGGAGCTGCGATTCCTGGGCGCAAGTCGCGGGGTTGTCGGCTAGTCGCCTGACGATCTGGCGGTCGTCGCCGCTGACGCTCGACTGTGCGACGGCGCGCGGGTAGCGTTCCTGAAAGACTGCGAGGTGTCGCGCTGAACTCCGGTGGTCGGGTCAGTTGAATGGCTGGGCGTGATTGACTCAGCAAGGAGCGTCGCTCATCATGGCGCGCATCGTGTAGAGGTGTGCAAGCTTCGATTTTTGCCGGAGCTCGGCTCGCATGTGGAGCGCCAAGCAGGCTCCCCGGCGCGACGCGCAGCAGGTGCTAACTGCACGTTTGCAACCTGGTAACTCTCGACCCCCATCTCTCGTGACCGAAGCGGCCTGACCAAGACGGCTGGTTGGTGAGCGAAGTTCAGGATCGACGCGATCATGCTGGCGGCCGCCTGCCTGCGCGTACGACGGCGTCCAAGGTGCGCCGCACCTCGCGGCGCATCGCTCAGGGCGAGTCGTCGAACGACAGCACCATGCCAGGCTTCAGAATGGCGCTTTTGTCCAGGCCGTTGGTGGCGAGCAGCGTCGTGACGGTGATGCCATAGCGGCGTGCGATCGCCCAGGCCGATTCGCCATTGCGCACGGTGTGGGTGCGTGCTGGCGAGGTCGACGCTTTGCTGGCCGCAGTGGCAACGGCGGTCGGCGCGGCAGTGCTGCTGGCGGCGCCAGTTCCCACCTCGGCAGATGCGACCATGGCGCTATTTGCACCGGGCTGCGGCGGCGCAAGCGGCGCGAGCACGTGCACACCGCGCGGCGCGGCGCGTGCGCCAGCGAGGGCGGGATTCAGGCGCGCGAGCAATTGCGGCTCGATCGCCCGCTGTCCAGCCCAGGTGTTGAGGCTGGTGCCTGCCGGTAACGCATGTTCGGTAAGGACGGGCACCTGGCGATCCAGCGAGGTCAGCAGGTTGCCCTGCTGCTGCGCGTGATCGAGCACGCAGGCAAGCGCGTGCAGCTTTTCCACGTAGTCGTAGGTGACCTTGGACATGCCAGGCAATTCCGATGGGCGCGCGTTTTGCGCGTTCATCCCAGCGCTGCGCATTGCCTGCAGCACGCGGTACTCGCCGGCGTTGTAGGCCATCAGGGCCAGGCGCCAGTCTCCGCCGAACATGCCGTAAAGGGTTTTGAGGTAGCGTACCGCCGCAGTGGTGGAGTCCACTGCCGACAGGCGTCCGTCGTACTGTGCGCCGACCGGCACCTGGTGGTTGCGTGCGGTGGTTGCGATGAACTGCCACAAGCCTGCGGGGCCGCTGCCGTTGCGGGCCCCGGGGCGGTAGCCACTTTCGACGAACGGAATCAGCGCAAATTCGGTCGGCATGTCGGCCTTGCGCAGTTCATCGACGACGTAGCCGAATAGCGGCAGGACATCCTGCGCATCGTCTGCCAGACGTGCCGGTGCGCGCGAAAAATGCTGTTCCCAGCGGGCATCGCTATGGGCGCTGTCGCAGCCCGGGTCGGCGCGTCCGTCGAGGAAGGCCGAAAAAATCTCGCGCCCGTTGCGGAGGCTTAGCACGCTGGCCTGCGCGGCCTGGCCACCTGCGGAGGCGGAGCTTGCGTCGTTGGGCGATGCGGCTGCCGGTGCAATGGCCGAACAGGCGGCCAGCACTGCCAAAACCAGGCGCCTCATGCGCGAAATTCGTCTTTCCAGCGCCGAAGTTCGGCGAAAACATCCACTTCAGAGGAAAGTGCGCCGGCTGCGCGTGGTGCCACTGCAGCGCGGATCTCGGGGCGGCTGGTACGTAAGAACGGATTGGTGGCCAGTTCACTCTTGAGCGAAATCGGCAGGGTAGGACGGGCTGCATGACGCATGGCCTGGGCTTCCTGTTGACGGCGCTGCAAGGCAGCGTTGGTGGGATCGACATGCAGCGCGAAGGCCGCGTTGGCCAACGTGTATTCGTGGCCGCAACACACAAGCGTTTCGCCAGGCAGGGAGGCCAGGCGCTGCAACGAGTCGAACATCTGGGGAGCGGTACCTTCGAACATCCGCCCACAGCCTAGGCTGAACAGGGTATCACCGCTGAACAGGTGGCCGGCAGCGACGAAGGCGATATGGCTGCGGGTGTGGCCGGGCACCTCGAGCACCTGGAACTCGACATCGAGCAGGCGCAAGCGCTCGCCATGGCCCACTTGATGCGCGTTAGCCGGGATGCGTTCGTCGGCCGGGCCGAACAGCTCCAGGTCCGGCCAGCGCTGCTGGAGCTCGGCAACGCCGCCGATATGGTCGCCGTGGTGGTGGGTCAGCAGGACGGCGCTCGGCACCAGGCCCTGGCGCTGCGCGGCAGCCAGGACAGGCTCGGCCTGACCGGGGTCGACAATGATGGCGCGGCCATCTGCAGCGATCAGCGCCCAGATGTAGTTGTCGTCGAATGCGGGCAGGGCGATCAGTCGCATAGAATTGGGACCATGCCTGCCCCGCCATTCTCCCGTCAAGCTGGCGTCTCATCCTGGTTTGAAACCGGCGCAGGGCGCAGCCTGCTTCAGCTGGAGCGTCGTCTGGCGTTGGAGGCGCTGCAGACACGGCCGTCGCAGCCGTGGTTGTGGCTGACGCCGACCGCCGACATGCCTGCGCGCGAGTTGCTTCAAGGGCGCGGTTTGCGGCTGCATCGCAGTGCCGGCCGCTTTGCTGGCGACGCGCGCTGCGCGCTGCCGTTTCCGCTGCCGACCGAGAGCCTGCAGGCGATCGTGGCGCAGCATGCGGTGGTTGGCGGGGCAGCGGACTTTCTGGCCGAATGCGAGCGTTTGCTGATGCCCGGCGGCCGCCTGTGGCTGTTTACGCTCAATCCAATGAGCCCCTACCGCTTCCGCTGGGCGCGGCGCGGGCCGGTCGCGTTGCGCCCGGATCGCTGGCGCCTACTGGCGCAGCGTGCCGGGCTGCACAGCGTGCAGGCGGAGCGCTATCTGGGGCCGATCTGGCGCCCCGGCGGCGAGTCCACCGACCCCGGCCGGGCGCCCTGGCGTGCGGTGTATCTGCTGGAGGTTGAAAAGCGCGCTGCCGCGGCGATCGGGCCGACGCCGATCGCCCTGCCTGCTCGCTGGCCACAACCGGTGGCCACGATCTGACCTGTTTACGTTCAACTCTGGAACCTGATGAAATCCATTGAAGTGCATACCGATGGCTCTTGCCTCGGCAACCCCGGCCCGGGCGGTTGGGCGGCCTTGTTGCGTTACAACGGCCGCGAAAAGGAGCTGGCTGGCGGTGAGGCGGTGTCGACGAACAACCGCATGGAATTGATGGCGGCGATCATGGCCCTGGAAACGCTGACCGAGCCGTGCCAGATCGTGTTGCATACCGATTCGCAGTACGTGCGCCAGGGCATCACCGAATGGATGCCGGGGTGGGTGCGACGCAACTGGAAAACCGCCGGGGGCGATCCGGTCAAAAATCGCGAGTTGTGGGAGCGGCTGCACGCGGCCACGCAGCGCCACCGCATCGATTGGCGCTGGGTGAAAGGCCACAATGGCGACCCGGACAACGAGCGCGTCGACGTGCTCGCCCGCAATCAGGCCATCGCCCAGCGCGGTGGTCTTGCGACATCGTAAGAGGACACATGCGTCAGATCATTCTCGATACCGAAACCACCGGCCTGGAATGGCGCAAGGGCAACCGCGTCGTCGAAATCGGCGCGGTGGAGCTGCTGGAGCGGCGCCCGAGCGGCAACAATTTCCATCGCTACCTGAAGCCCGACCGCGACTTCGAGCCGGGCGCGCAGGAGGTGACCGGGCTGACCCTGGAATTTCTGGCCGATAAACCGCTATTCGGCGAGGTGGTGGACGAGTTTCTCGCCTATATCGACGGCGCGGAACTGATCATCCACAACGCCGCGTTCGACCTGGGTTTTCTGGACAACGAACTGGCGCTGCTGGGCGATCACTACGGGCGCATTGTCGAGCGCGCCACGGTGGTGGATACCTTGATGATGGCGCGCGAGCGCTATCCGGGGCAGCGCAATTCCTTGGATGCCCTGTGCAAGCGTCTGGGCGTGGACAACTCGCATCGCCAGTTGCACGGCGCCTTGCTCGATGCGCAGATCCTGGCCGATGTGTATATCGCGCTGACCTCGGGTCAGGAGGAAATCGGGTTTGCCAGCGCCGACGCCGGCCAGCAGACCGATGCCGCGAGCGGCATGATTGCGTTCGACCCGGCGCTGCTGTTGCCGCGTCCGCGCGTTGCGGTGACCGCTTCCGAATCGCAGGCGCACGAGGCGCGTCTGGCGCAGTTGCGCAAGAAAGCGGGGCGTGCGTTGTGGGATCCGCCGGTCGAAGAGATTGCCGTCGCCGGGTAAGGCGTCGGACCCGAGGCGCATCGCCGCCGTTGGTCGGCAATGGCGGTGCATGTGCGCACCTGGGTCGTCTGTTGCGGCGATGGCTGCATGCGCACATGGCAGGTGTACGCACAACACATCGGCATGTAGTGACGTGCGATGTTCGCCGGTGTGGCTCTGCTTGCCGTCAGAGTGGCTGGCAAGGCGTGACGAACGATGGCGACGTTTCGTCGCACAAACCAAGCGGCCCCATCGGGATTGAACGATGGCCGGCGGCCGCTGCGCTTTGTTGCGCAACTGTCCGCTTGCGCGCAGCGCTCAGTGACTGCGCACCAGGATCGCGGTGATGTTGTCCGAACCGCCGCCATCCAGTGCGGCGGCGACCAGGCATTCCACGCATTCCTGCGCGCTGCAATCGGCCTGCGACAATGTGGCTGCGATGGCGGCATCGTCCACCTCTTCGGTCAGGCCGTCGCTGCACAGCAGTAGCTGCATGCCGGATTTGAGTTCGCCTTGCATGATGGCGACATTCAGGTGGGCCGGGTCGGTCACGCCGAGTGCCTGGGTCACCACGTTGCGATGCGGGTGCGCGCGCGCCTGCTCGCTGGTCAGCGTGCCTTGGGCGATGAGCTCCTGCACATAGCTGTGGTCCTGGCTCAGCTGCGCCAGCCGGCCATCGCGCCACAGGTAGGCGCGGCTGTCGCCAACCCAGGCCACTTCGAAACGCTGGCCGAGTACGCGCGCGGCGACCACGGTGGTGCCCATCGGCAGGGTGTCGTTGCAGCGGCGCGAGGTCTTGATGATCTCTTCGTCGGCGATGCGTACCGCCTGGGCGAGCGGGGTCCCGGCACGGACTTCTCGCACGATGGTTTCGCGCGCCAATGCGCTGGCCACTTCTCCGCAGGCATGCCCCCCCATGCCGTCGGCGACCAGCCACAATCCCAGCTCGCTGTCGCCGTAATAGGTGTCCTCGTTGAGGTCACGGCGCAGGCCGACGTGGGTGAGGTGTCCGAATTCGAGCATGGGGCCGGGTCGCCAAGGAGAAGATGCGCCACCATCATCGCGGCCCGGCCGGTTAGCGGCAACACGCCGCGCGCGGGTGTCGCAGCACCGGTTCACGCCTGGACGCGCGCTGCCCCTGTCGACGCCGGCCCGGGCCGCTTGTGGCTGGGGCCATGTGCCCGTATGATGCACGGCCCCAGGACACTGGGGACCATCTGGAGAGGTGGCAGAGCGGTTGAATGTACCTGACTCGAAATCAGGCAGGCGTTTATAGCGCCTCGGGGGTTCGAATCCCCCCCTCTCCGCCAGATTGAGGCGAGCAGTTGTGCCAGTGCCGCGTGAGTTTCGCCGGCGGCATTGGGGGGTGAGAGCCCCGGGTTCGACAGGCAGCGCAGCTGCCTGCACGGCGAAGCCGCCCGCAGGGCGAAGGCACGTCGTGCCGCGTGAATCCCCCTCTGCCGCCAGATTCGCATCAGCCCCCGCAAGGGGGCTTTTGTTTATGTGTGGCAGTCGCCGGCCGCGGCGATGACTACAATCCGCCCGATCCCCGTTGGAGGCCTGTCATGTCCGAGATCCTGGTGCCCGTGTCGTTTGGTGAGCTGCTCGACAAGATCGCGATCCTGCAGATCAAGTCCGAGCGCATGCGCGATGCGGCCAAATTGGCCAATGTGCGCAACGAGCTGTCTGCGCTGGAAACCAGCTGGATGGCGCATCCGGCCGCCGGGCATGACATCGTGCGCCTGCGCGCCGAGCTCAAGGCCGTCAATGAGCGGCTGTGGGTGATCGAGGACGACATCCGGCTCAAGGAGCAGGCGCAGAGCTTCGACGCTGCCTTCGTGCAGCTGGCGCGCAGCGTGTATATCGAGAACGACGAGCGCGCGCGCATCAAGAAAGAGATCAACCTGGCGCTGGGTTCTTCGTATGTGGAAGAAAAGTCCTATCAGGACTATCGCGCTACCGGCGCCTGAGCGCGCCGGTTGACCGATCGCGCTGGCCGCCTGGTCGGCCCATCGCCCAGTCATGGTGACTGGCACTAAGCGATTGGGCGGTGCCTGCGGTTGTGACGTCGGCGTTGATTGGCGGCATCTGCACGGTGTCTGGCAGTCAGCATTTTTGAATGCAATGCGCCTTCAATCGCGGTGCCAAATCCCTAACGCCGATGGTCGGCGCGATAGTGCTCGAAGGCGGCGATCGCGTCATCCACGGTGATCAGCGACATCACCTCGTCGAATTCGATCTTCGTTCCCCAGCTCAGCTGGTCGGCCGGTTTCTGCAGGAATTTGCGCGCAGCGGCGTCGTAACGGTCCACGCAATAGCGCACGTCCGAATACGGGCCGCTCCGTCGCGGGTTGCTGGCGGCATGCAGGCCGAGCACCTTCGTGCCCATGGCGTTGGCGATATGCATCGGCCCGGAATCCGGCGTGACCACCAGGTTCGCGCGCGCAAGCAGTGCGGGCAGCTGTTTGAGGGTGTCCTTGCCAACCAGATCCAGCACCGGCGTGCGTGCGGCTGCGACGATGGCATCGGCAGTGCTGCGTTCCAGGTCGCTGCGGCCGCCGCACAGCACGATCCGCCAGCCCTGCGCGGCGGCATGATCGGCCAGCGCGGCATGGCGATCGGGATACCAGTTGCGACGCGCGTGGCTGGAGCACGGCGAAATCATCAGCACCGGGCGGCCATCGTCGTCCCATTGCGCACGTGCCCATGCATGCGCTTCATCGGGTACCGGCAGGTCCCAGCGGACCTGGGTCTGGCGCAGGCCCAGCGGCTCGGCAAAGCTGCCGATGGCGTCGAGCACATGGATGCCGGGGCGGTCGGCGATGCGTTCGTTGACGAACAGGCCGTGCAGGTCCTTGGAGCGGCTGCGGTCGTAGCCGATGCGTCGCCGCGCCGGTACGAAGGCTGACAGCACATTGGCGCGCAAGGCCACCTGCATCTGCAGCAAGGCATCGAAACGTCCCAGCGGGGCCAGCGACCGACGGAGCGCGCGCATGCCGGCCACCCCGCTGCGTTTGTCGTAGGTATGGAACTGCACGCCGGGCAGGCCGTCGAGCAATTTGAGCCCGGCCCTGTCGATGATCCAATGCAGTTGGGTTTCAGGAAGCCCTGCCTGCAGCGTGCGTACCAGTGGCACCACGTGCGTGACATCGCCCAGGGCGGACAAGCGCAGCAAACACAGCGATGCGGGCGTTACAGCCATGGTGTTGTTAGACTCGATAGATGGTTTCTTTCGATGCCACCGAAGCGCTGGCGCCGTACCGCGAAGGTCGCGGTTATGGCGCCATTCTGTTCGACCGCGAACGGCTGCGGCAAGCCGATGCCAGCCTGTTTTCGCCGCAATCGTGGGGCGACAGGGCGCGTCCGGTGGGCGCAGGTGGGCGTGGCGGCGCGTGGTTCGTGGATGCGCCGTTCGGCCATAGCGTGTTGCGGCAGTATCTGCGTGGCGGCATGGCCGCACGCGTGAGCCGCGATCGCTATCTGTGGAAAGGCGCGGGGCGCACGCGCAGTTTTGCCGAGTTCCGGCTGATGCGCGAACTGATCAAACGCAAGTTGCCGGTACCGCGCCCGTTGGCCGCCTGCTATCTGCGCGAAGGCCTGGGTTATCGCGCTGCGCTGTTGATGGAGCGGCTGGAAAACGTGCGCTCGTTGGCCGACCACGCCCAGGTGGCCGGACGCGGCGCGCCGTGGGAGGCGACCGGCCAGCTGATCGCGCGCTTCCATCGCGCCGGCCTGGATCATGCCGATCTCAATGCGCACAACATCCTGTTCGATGCCGGCGGGCATGGCTGGCTCATCGACTTCGACCGCGGCGTGCTGCGCATTCCGGCCACGCGCTGGCGCGAGCGCAACCTCAAGCGGCTGCATCGCTCGCTGTTGAAGCTGCGCGGCAACCCCAGCCGCGAGGACGTGGACAAGGACTATGCGCGCCTGCATCGCGCCTACGAACTGGCCTGGGGCCGGGGCTACTGATGGACTGGGCCTTGCGGGTGCAGGGAGTCGGCAATGCGTCGGCGGTGGCGCTTGGCTCGCCGATGGCCACGCTCGAGCGCGCCGGTGCGCCCTGGCTGACCATCGATTGCGGCAGCGAGGGGCTGACCGCCTATCAGGCGCACTACGGCCGGCTGCCGCAGGCGATCTTCATCACCCACGTGCATCTGGACCATGTCGGTGGGCTGGAACGGGTGTTCGTCGACAGTTATTTCTCCGAGCGCCGCGGGCGCACGCGCCTGTACGTGCCGGCGCCGGTCGTGCCGCTGCTGCAGCGACGCATCGCCGATTACCCGAACGTGCTGGCCGAGGGCGGAGCGAACTTCTGGGATGCGTTTCAGCTGGTGCCGGTCGGCGATGCGTTCTGGCACGACGGCGTGCGGCTGGAAGTGTTCCCGGTACGCCATCACTGGCCCGAGACGGCTTACGGGTTGCGGTTGAAGGGCGCGCTGGTCTGGACCGGCGATACCCGGCCGATTCCGGAAATGCTGAAGCGTTATGCGGACGACAGCGAGCTCATCGCACATGACTGCGGCGTTCACGGCAACCCGTCGCATACTGGCGTGGACGATTTGGAGCGGGAATACCCGCAGGACCTGTTGAGCCGCATGCTGCTGTACCACTACGCCAGCGACGCCGACGGCGATGTGCTGCGTGCACGTGGCCACCGCGTTGCCGTGCCCGGTCAATACCTCGCGTTGGCGAACCCGACCGCCGCGACGGTGCCCTGATGGGCGCCTTGCTGCAGCCGGATCTCGTGATGGCGCCGATGCAGGACCGCTACGGCCGCCCGTTGCGCGATCTGCGCCTGTCGGTGATCGAAGCCTGCAATTTCCGCTGCGGGTACTGCATGCCGGCCGATCGCGTGCCGGACGATTACGGCTTCGATTCACAGCAGCGGTTGAGTTTCGATCAGCTGGAAACCCTGGTGCGTGCCTTCGTCTCGGTCGGTGTGACCAAGGTACGCCTGACCGGCGGAGAGCCGCTGCTGCGCCGCGACCTGCCGAGCCTGATCGCACGGCTGACCGCGATCGAGGGCATCGAAGATCTGGCCCTGACCACCAACGGCACCTTGCTCGCCCGCCAGGCCGTCGCGCTGCGGCAGGCCGGGTTGCGCCGCATCACCGTCAGCATGGATGCGCTGGAACCGGCGTTGTTCAGGCGCATGAGCGGCGATCGCGGTGAGATTGCGCAGGTGCTGGCCGGCATCGCCGCCGCCGAGCACGCCGGTTTTCAGCGGCTGAAGATCAATTGTGTGGTGCAGCGTGGCGTCAACGAAGATCAGGTGCTGCCGCTGGTGGAGCACTTCCGCGGCACCGGGCACGTGCTGCGCTTCATCGAATTCATGGACGTAGGCAGCTGCAATGGCTGGACCCCGGATGCGGTGGTGACCTCAGCGCAATTGCACGAACGCATCCACGCGCGCTGGCCGCTGGTGGCGCTGGACGCCAATTACACCGGGGAAGTGGCCCAGCGCCACGCGTTCGCGGATGGCGCCGGCGAAGTGGGCTTCGTCAGTTCGGTCAGCGTGCCGTTCTGCGGCGATTGCCAGCGTGCGCGCGTTTCGGCAGACGGGCGTCTGTATACCTGCCTGTTCGCCAGCCAGGGCCATGACCTCAAGCCGGCCCTGGCCAATGGCGCGCCTGCGCTGGCGACGCATCTGCGCCAGCGCTGGAGCGTGCGTGGCGACCGCTACAGCGAAGTGCGCGCCTCGGTGCCACGGCGCGGCAAGCCGGTCGAGATGTTCTTGATCGGCGGATGAGCGAGGACGCGCTGCTGGTGCAGTTGCGCACGCTGGAGCTGCGTCTGCTCGATCCGCAGCAGCGTGCCGATGTGCAGGTGTTGGAAGCGCTGCTCGATCCGGCATTTGTCGAGTTCGGTACGTCGGGCCATCGGTACACGCGGAGCGAGGTAATCGCGGCCTTGCGCGTCCCCGGTGTCGCTGCCGAGTACTGCGCAGATGACTTCGAATGCGCGCGGTTGGCACCGGATCTGGCGCAGGTACGCTATCGGTCGATGGATCGCCGGCAGGGTGTTGAGCGGCAGGCCTTGCGCAGCTCGTTGTGGCGCAGGAATGCTGCTGGATGGCAGCTGCTGTTCCATCAAGGCACCTTGTTCACCGAGAATGCCGCATCCTGATGGCCTGTCGTTCGCGTCGTTTCCCATGCCTGCAAAATCCCGTTCCGCACGCCTCACCCATCTGGACGATGCCGGGCTTCCCGCCATGGTGGATGTCTCGGACAAGGCGGTTACCGCCCGTAGCGCCACCGCGGAAAGCCGCGTGCGCTTTCCGGCTGCCGTGGCCGCACAATTGCGCGCCAACGGCTTGCGTAGCGCCAAGGGCGGCATCGTAGAGACGGCGGTGATCGCCGGCACCATGGCGGTCAAGCGCACGCACGAATTGATTCCGTTCTGCCATCCGCTACCGATCGATGCCTGCCGTTTCGAGATCGACTGGGCAGGCGAGCAGCTGCTGGACATCCGTTGCACGGTGCGCTGCGTGCATCGCACCGGTGTGGAGATGGAAGCGCTGACCGGTGCCAGCGTGGCCGCGTTGACGGTGTATGACATGTGCAAGGCGTTGTCGCACAGCATGAGCATCGGCCCGACCAAATTGGTGTCCAAGCGCGGCGGCAAGCGCGACATCGGAGCGGAACAATGACGGTCATGGTGACGGTGCTGTACTTCGCCAGCCTGCGCGAGGCTGCAGGCATTGCCGACGAGCGTGTGCAGACCGGCGCGCAGGATCTGCGCGGCCTGTATGCAGAACTCGATGCACGGCATGGCCTGCGCTGGACGCCTGCGCAGCTGCGTGTGGCTGTCGATGGCGCATTCGCGCGCTGGGAGGATGCGCTGCGCGACGGCAGCGAAGTGGTGTTCATTCCGCCGGTGTCGGGAGGTTGACTGTGAACGAGCAGGTCGCCGCGATCTTTGCGCTTTCCGAGGTGCCGTTGCCGATCGATCAGCTGCGTGCCGGGGGGGAACACCCGCAAGCCGGCGCGTTTGCCAGTTTCGAAGGCTGGGTGCGCAATCACAACGAAGGCCGCGGCGTGGCCGGCTTGCGCTACGAAGCCTATGCCGCGCTCGCGCAGGCCGAGGGGCAGCGTGTTGTCGACGAAGCAATGCAGCGATTCGCCATCGTGCACGCGCATTGCGTGCACCGCGTGGGTGAGTTGCGTATCGGCGAGATGGCGGTGTGGGTCGGCGTCAGTGCGGCGCATCGTGGCGCCGCATTCGACGCATGTCGCTACATCATCGATGAGGTCAAGGCGCGGGTGCCGATCTGGAAGCACGAGCATTACCTGGAAGGCGACGCGGGTTGGTTGCATCCCGAATCGCAACCTTAGGGAAGGTCTGAACAACGAGACCTGACAGGGCGGAAGGTGGCGTCGTTCCGAAGAGTGGCTTTTGGAACTTCGGAATTTCGCCATTTCTGGCGCTTTCCGCGGGAATTTCCCGGTTCACAGACGCACGCTCCCCATCGCCGGCA